>JARRQQ010000013.1:0-15814 GCA_037381725.1 Sedimentisphaerales bacterium | reverse complement strand
CCAGTGAAACCGACTCGGCCTGGGTCTCGGCGGGGCGCAAACGAACGTACCTCCCATCGCACGTGGGGAAGGACGCTCGATCAGGCCTTGCCGGTATGTCGAGTCTTCTCCGCAACAGCAGAGTCTGGTCGTCCTCATCCATGAATACTGAAGTAGTGGTGTCTGAGTTGCCCAATCCTGCCAGAATCCATGCATCTTGCCCGGAATCGTTTTTGATCACCCAACTCAATTGAAGATTGGTGTTGTTCACATCCAGCCTTGTAATGGCGATTGTTGCACCGCTGCTATTTTGATCTACATATGAATCTGCTTTGAGTTTTGCGTACGTTTGGACTGTCACCAGAAGGCAGAGTGACAACGTTGCAGCGATGATTACTTGTGTGCGCATTTTTGTTCTCTCCCTTCTCTGTTTCCTGCCGGACTTATTTGGTGGTGCTCGTGGGGAAGAGGCGGACGAGCGTGACGCCGTGGCGGGGGACTTTTGCCTCGAATATGTTTCTATGTGTGCCCAGGTTCTTTTGACGCCAGAGGTCGCGGACGCGGCAAGGGCCTTCGATACCGAGGTCCGTCCACGTGAACACGATGCTGTTCGCCGTCGGCGCGGTGTTGAACAGGCCGACCGCCTTCGAGCCATCCTCCATGTCCTTGGCCATGATGAAATAGTCGTCGGTCCGGCGGAGGATCGGGGCCTGCTCGCCTAAGGGGTCCTGATCGACCTCGATGACCTCGGCGTTGCAAAGGACGTTGAGCGTGAAATCGACGAGCTTGTCCATGTCACCCGAGAAGATCAAGGGAGCCGCCATCAAACACCACATCGACATATACGAATACTGCTCGTTCGGCGTTAGCGTCGTGGGTTTGCCTTCGGCCTGTTTGTGGGCGTCGCCGACCCAGCCGATCAGGATATAGTCGGGGTCGTTCCACTGACCCGGCTTGGCGTATTGCCAGTGTTGGGCGTTGCTCAGGCCGATATGATAGAAACCCGGCAGGTCGGAGCCGCCCGCCAGACCCAGATCGCCCGTCGTTCGCCAGCAGTTTCCGCCGACCTCGCCGCCCCAGGTCCAGACGTCGCCCATCCCGTACTGGCAGAGATTGAAAACGATGTCACGATCGAGCTGAGGCAGAATCGCGCCCATCTTGCGGTAAGGTCTCTGGACCCGGTCGGCCCCTTCGCCGGTGGCGACCCGGCCATACGAACACCAATCGTACTTGAGAAAGTCGAAGCCCCATTCGGCGAACTGCTTCGCATCGACTTCCTCGTGCTGGTAGGTCCCCGTGTAGCCCTGGCAGGTCAGCGGGCCGGGCGACGTGTAGAGTCCCGCCTTGAGTCCCTTGGCGTGGATATAGTCGGCCAGGGCCTTCATGTCGGGGAAGTGGCCGTTCGAGCGGATCGCGCCGTCGGCATCGCGCGGCTCGCCCCCGATCATCGGATCGTTGGAGTCCGGCTTGACCATCCAGCAATCGTCGATGTTGACGTACTGGTAGCCGAAGTCGGCCATCCCGGATTCGATCATGGCGTCGGCGGCGCGTCGCATGTGCTTACCCGTGACGCGCCAGTAGTGAATGTACCAGCTATTCCAGCCCATCGGCGGCGTGAGGGCCAGGGCATCGCCCACGACGATTTTGAAGGGCCGCTGCGCCGAGCCTCGCCGGTTTTTAGCCTCGAGCGTGACAAGGTACTCGCCGCGTTTGGCCGGAGCGGTGCCCGTGATGATGCCGGTTGTATTGTCGAGCGTGAGCGTCGGAGGCAGGTTCTCGACGGCGAAGGACATTGGCCTTTGGCCCGTGCACGGAATGCGATAGATAACGGGTCGGCCCGGCCGGCAACCATAGATCTTGGGACCGTTGATTCGCGGCTTGGGGCCTGGTTTGGGGGTCAGGATGACCTTCTTCTCTTTGACCATCGGCACGTCAACGGCTTCGGGGTCGCGCCCGGCCACGGTGAAAGTCGCGTCGGCCCAGTCCGCGTGATCGGAGTTGACGTTGTCACCGGCGGAATCGACCATCAGGATCATGCTCTTGCAACCGGTCAGGTCCACGTCGACCAGTTTGGCTGTGTCGCCTGCTTTCATGGTGCCGCTATTGAACAGCTCCTTGCTATCGGCGTAAACGCGAAAGCAAACGCTTCCGGCGCTACCGCGGACTTCATCGTCGACGCCTACCCGGGCGGAGAACTTCCGGCACGAGCGTTTTAGATCGACGTGCATCATGCTATTGGCGTGCGTGCCGACGCCGGTATCGAAGGACGTGCCGGCGATGCGAAGCGGCTTGCCCTGGATGGACTTGTCCTCTTGCGGCATTCCCCAGCCGGAGGTCATCTTGTCCAGATTCAAGGAGGAGAGGCGGACCGTGTGCGTCGGCGCGTCGGATTTAGCGATCGAGTCGCAGCCGGAAAGGAGCGCGAGAAGAACGGTGCAGGCGAACGATGTGATGCAGAAGGATTTGAGATTTTGGAGGGAACGCATAGGTGAAGACGCTTGCACTCCGTTATCGCGAGGCGTTGTTGCATACATCGAATTTCTCCTTCGTAGGGGCAACCCCATGTGGTTGCCCTAACCCGTGCGGTTGCCCTGATTCTCTGCGGGCATCGGGCAGGCACACGGGCCTGCCCCTACACGCGCTCGTTCACCCCTTAAAGCAGAGCGAGCCAGCCGCAGTCGACGTAGATAATCTGGCCCGTGATGAATTCACCGGCGCGTGAGGCGAGCAGAACCGCGGTGCCGACGAGGTCCTCGGGCCGGCCCCATCGGGCCAGCGGCGTCTTTGTGAGGACCCACTGGTTGAAATCATCGTCGGTCCAGAGCGGCTTGGTCAGCTCCGTGACAATATAGCCGGGGCCGATGACGTTGACGTTGATGTTGTATTTGGCCCACTCGACGGCTAACGTTTTGGTGAGCATCAGCAGGCCGCTTTTGCTCGTACCGTAGGCGGCGGTTGAGGGTCGGGCGGCGTGACACGTCAGCGAGCCGATATTGATGATCCTACCGGCTTTGCCCGCCTGCTTTCGATGTCGGCAGAAGGCTTGTGAAAGGACGAACACGGCGGTCAGGTTCACTTGAAGGACGTGATTCCAGCTTTTTATATCGACATCCTCGGCCGGACCGCGAATGGTCGTGCCGGCGCAATTAACGAGGATATCGACGCCCCGGGTTTCGGCTGCGATGGTCTCGAAAAGGGCCTCGATCTGATCGACGTCCTCCAAGTCGAACGGGAAGGTCCGGACGGCCTTGCCGGTATCGGCGTGAATTTGCTGTCTGGCCGTCTCAAGCTGCTCTTTCGTGCGAGCCATGATGGCCAGCTCGGCTCCGTGCTGCGCCAGCCCCTGTGCGATCGCCAACCCGATACCCCTGCCGGCGCCCGTGACGAGCGCCGTCCTGCCTGATAAGTCAAAAAGTCTGCTTTCCATGACGGCTTAGTAAAGCAGAAAAGCCCGCGAGTCGCAACGTCAATCTGACAGGAGAGCTGCCATAAAAAAAGCCCCGCCTGGAGCGGGGCGAAAAAGAATACGATGAAGAAGCGTATACTTTCTAATTCTATTCGGAGAACTTGATGTAGACGATCTTTGTGTAGCCGTTGGGCAGCTTGACCAGGAGCAAAGCTCCGCCGCTCTTCTTGGCTTTTTTGATGGCGTCGTTGAATTGCCTAGTATTCGTGACCGGCTGGCGGTTGACTTCCTTAATCAGCGTCCCGGGCGTCATGCCGTCGTCCGCCGCTTGGGAGCCGGCGTCCACCTCCGTGACGATCACGCCCTTCTCATCCCCGTAGCCGAACCGGTCGGCGTACTCTTTGGTCAAATCCTGCACCGTAAAACCCAATTCCTCCGTCGTCTCCGGCTGCAAGGCGCCCGAGAGCTCTTCCTCCGGCGGACGTTTGCCGAGCTTGATCGTGAACGGTTTTCGCTTGCCGTCTCTGAGAACAACGAGGTTGATCTTCGTGCCCGGCTTGAGCATGGCCACGTGGTTAAGAAACTCGTTGTTGGTCCCAACGGGCGCCCCGTCCAGCTCGACGATAACGTCATACGGCTGCAACCCCGCGTCTTGCGCCGGGGTGTCGTCGCGCACGTCCGTTACAATGATGCCTTTCGTGTCTTTGGCCAAACCCAGTGTAGCCGCTGAGCCGGGGTCTAGTTGGCCGAAAGAAATACCGAGAAAACCTCGTTCAACGGACCCGCCTTCTTTGAGCTGTTTGTAGGCGTACTTGGCCATGTTGATCGGAATGGCAAAGCCGATTCCGATGTTGCCCGTCGCTCCCACGATAGCGGTATTGATCCCGACGACCTTGCCCTCAAGATTGAGCAAAGGACCGCCGGAGTTGCCGCGATTGATGGCGGCGTCGGTCTGGATGAAGCTCTCGAAATTCGCCAGGCCCATACCGCTTCTGCCCTTGGCGCTGACGATGCCGGCGGTGACGGTATGACTGAAGCCGAGAGGATTGCCGATGGCCAGGACCCATTCGCCGACTTTGAGATTGTCGGAATCGCCCATCTCGAGATAGGGCAGGTTCTCGGTGTCTATTTTCACCACGGCGATGTCGGATTCCGGGTCCGTGCCGATCACCTCGGCGTCGAACTTGCGGTCGTCGGCAAGCTCGATCTTGATCTTCTTGGCGTCCTGCACCATGTGGTTATTGGTAAGGATATAGCCGTCCGGCGAGATAATGAAACCGGAACCCATCGTCACAACGGGTTGCTGCCGCCGCTGCGGGGTCCTCTGGCGCGGGGTGCGCGGGCCGAAGAAGAACTCGAACAGGTCGTCATCGAACGGGTACTGGCGGTAGCTCTGCGAGTCTCGCGAAACGGACACCTGCGAGCTGAGCCCGACGACCGCGGGTGAAGCTTTTTCGGCGATAGACGAGAAGGCTTGGCCCATCTCTCGGAGGGCGGCGACGCTGTTTTGATCCTCGGCGAACGCCGAAACCGGCATGACAATCAGCAGAAAGAGAAGGACATAAGTTGAAGCACGGCGGAAGGACGTTCGGTTGTGTTTGAGGTTGTCAATCTGCATGTTAGCTCCTATGTGCTCACGTTCATCTGGGCGTCCGTAGAGACACCGGTTCAGGGCAAAAAAACGCAATTTATACGATTCTATCGCAGGAAAGTTCGGCACGCCAACCTTTTTTGACCCGGATGTGCCGGCCAAGCGCGATTCTGAGACCCGTCCCATAAGGGCCGGCCTGTACGCCGGGGAATATGGTGTTTGCGACGAGTCCCGCGTCGGGTATAATGGCACAGATCGCAAAAGTGGAATTATCTTTATAATCTTGGAGGCTCATAACATGAGATTGCTTTGGATTTTCAGGGCCATTTTCTTCGTCGTGGTGCTCGGCGTCCTTTTTGTCAACATTAGCACGCTTGAGATAACCAGAGAAGAGAATTCCGCCAGTTTCTGGACGGTTTCGATCAGCGGCCTGGCTATGCTCATCTTCGTGCTTGTCGTGGACGTGTTTACGCCCAAAAAGAAGCTGTCCGCTTTGGCGGGGGTTTTCTTCGGGCTTTTGGTCGGTGTTCTTATCAGTGGCGCGCTGGCGCCGATCGTCGATATGATGGCTCAGTCGTACAACATAAAGCTTATCCCCGAGGCCGTTTACGCCATCAAGTGGCTGATGGGAATCTGTATCTGCTACCTGGTCATCAGCGTCGTTATGCGGACCAAGGACGACGTGCGTTTCGTGATCCCTTACGTGGAATTTGCCAAGCAGACCAAGGGCGCCCGGCCGCTCGTACTGGACACCTCGGCCATCATCGACGGACGCATTGTGGACCTGTGCCAGAGCAAACTGTTCGATGCTCCGCTCGTCGTGCCGCGTTTCGTGCTCAACGAGCTTCAGCTCATCGCGGATTCGGCCGACAAGCTCAAACGCAATCGCGGCCGGCGCGGGCTCGACATCCTCAACAAGTTGCAGTCGGACCCCGTCATCGACGTAGAGATTGATGACAGCGTGATGGCAGTGGTCGAGGAGGTCAAGGGCGTCGATCAGAAGCTGATGATGTTCACCAAGGCCTTCAACGGGCGGCTCGTCACGACGGACTACAACCTCAGCAAGGTCGCGCGGGTGCGCGAGGTGGACGTGGTGAACATCAACGATCTGGCCAACTCGCTCAAGGTCGTGGCCTTGCCCGGTGAGACGATGGAAGTGCGCATCATCAAGCCGGGCGAGGAGGCCGAACAGGGCATCGGCTATCTCGATGACGGCACGATGGTCGTGGTTGAAGGCGCCCGCAACAAAATCGGAAGGAATTTAACCATCAACATCACCAGCTCGCTCCAAACCTCGGCCGGCAAGATGATCTTTGGCAAATTCGAGGGATTCGCACAGGAAACGAACAGCGAAAACCGCCGGAGGCCGTACAGAAGGTCGGCCCGAGCAGGTGCGGGAGCCAACAGCCGGAACAGAAACTCATAGCGCAGCTAGTCCCGCCGCCACGTCACGATCCGTCATCGGCAAACCGCGCAGATCCGCATGGACGAGCGGAAGACATCGTGTGCGCCGTGCATGCCTGCGACTTACTCAAGCGGCTCGATGTAGATATTGCGGTACTCGATGGGGGCGCCTTCGCTTTGCAGGCATATCTTGCCGGACTTGTCGGACAATTTCGTGCCGACGTTCTGGAGGACACCGTTGGTGAGAACCACGATCCAATCGTCCTTGCAGATAATGTCGTAGGCGTTCCACTGGCCCGGCGACTTCTCGCTGCTGTCTTTCAGCTTGATCGTCCGGCGTCCTTTGACTCGCGCGCCGCCCTTGGCGTGCTCGGCGAATTCGAGACCGCCAATGACCCACAAATCCCCCGCGTTGCCCGAATGGAGCTGACATTCGAGACTCCTCGGCCAGACGTTGTCTTTGCCGCTCATGTGAACGAGGACACCGTTGTTGCCGGGCTTGGCGGGCCAGCGCCACTCGACGTGCAGATGGTAGTCTGCATAGGGCGTTTCGGTCCGCATGTAGCCGGAAGGCTTGCCCTCGCAGCGAAGCAACTCATTCGTGACCGACCAGGTTTTCGACACATCGGCGGAAGGATCGCGGAGGAACCGCTTCCAGCCCGTGAAATCCTTGCCGTTCCACAACATCGTTTTCTCTTTCGGCACGACCGGCGCGCCCGACTCTCCAGCAACTCCGATGGTCGCAGCCAGGGGGATCGCGGCTGCGACCAGTGCGGCGATGACCGTCACGCAGTGTTTCATAAGACTCTCCTTTAGTTAGTATGTCTTGCACCTGGACTTCTGCAAAATCGGAGTTAGGTATACTTTTGGAAAGAAAAAATCTTCTCTCTTGATTTTTTCTTTCTCAAAATCCGTAGGACGCCTTGTGGCGTATGACGTGTAACCTATACATAACAATATCCTACAGTACAAGACCTCATTATCTTCAGAAAATCATAGAACCGATTTTCTGAAATAATATATGCCTAACCCCGATTCTGCAAAAAGTCCATTTAGACCAATGGCGTTTTGCCTGGCATGGCTATTTCCGACAACTCCGGCCTGACAGGCCCGAACTGGTACGCAGCAGGACGCAGGTCCAGTTTCGAGGCATTCATCACCCAGTCCCATTTCAGCGCCCGGCCCGTATACGCGCTCATCCGGCCCATGATGCACGTCAGCGAGCTTTCGGCGACGCGCTTGGCTTCGTTGAGCTTCTTGCCTTCCCGAATCGCGGCGATCTGGTCGGCGTGCTGGCGGAGTTCCGGATTCCAGGCCGGCCCGTCGTATTTGAACGGCTCCTCGCCCTCGATGATGGCGTTGGCGAAGTCGAGGTACGCCCGCCCTTTCGTTCCCACGATCCACTGATCGCATCTGTCGGAGACGTGGTCGATCTGCGCCCCCATATATTCGACCCGCACGCCGTTGGGATATTCGAATTCCACGGCAAAGTGGTCGTAGACGTTGCCGAATTCCGGCGCCGTCCGGACCTGCCGGCCCCCGAGTCCCATGCATTGGATCGGATGGGCATCCATAGCCCAGTTCATAATATCCAGGTTGTGCACGTGCATCTCGGTGATGAAATCTCCACTTAGCCAGGTCATAAACAGCCACCGCCGAAGCTGCCATTCCATGTCGGACCAGCCCGGCCGGCGCGGCAACGTCTGCTCGTGCCACGTGAGCATGCCGCCGCCGATTCTGACGCACTGGCCGCCCGTGATCCTGCCGATCTGACCCTTCTGGATTCGGTCTATTCCATCCATCAAATGGGCGATTCGGCGCATCTGCGTGCCGGCCAGTATCGTAAGATTTCGCTCGGCCGCCAAGTCCCCGGACGCTATCACCGAGCGTATACCGAAGGGGTCCACGGCGACGGGCTTTT
The DNA here is from genome assembly GCA_037381725.1 of Sedimentisphaerales bacterium. Classification (GTDB taxonomy): domain Bacteria; phylum Planctomycetota; class Phycisphaerae; order Sedimentisphaerales; family Anaerobacaceae; genus JAFGTG01. Next base: position 7,513 of record JARRQQ010000013.1, on the reverse strand, counting down.
CCATGAAAACGTGCTTGCCCGCTTCGAGCGCCGCCCGCAAATGCATGGGCCGAAAGTGCGGCGGCTGAGTCAGAATAACTAGATCCACGTCATCCAGCGCCAAGAGCTTCTTGTAGGCGTCCCAGCCGATGAAGGACGTGTCGTCAGTGACCTTGACCTTACTGCCGGCAGTCTGGCGGAGACGGCCGAGCGAGCTTTTCAACCGATCCTCGAAAAGGTCCGCCATCGCCACAAGCTCGACACCTTCGGCACAATTCAAACAGTTGCCTGTATCATGTGTGCCTCGCCCGCCGCAGCCGATCAGGCCGATGCGAATCGTATCCGAGCCGGCGGCATAAATCCGGCTCGCACTCGATGCCCACGCGGCCGCTCCCAGTGCCGCCGACGTCTTCATGAAGTCTCTTCGCGACAAATTCGACGTTTCGTTTCTTGTTCCATCGTGCATAAATTGCCCTTTCAACGAACGGTTACAAGCCCAAATCAGGTCAAACAAGCGGCGTCCGGCCCGGCATCGCAACCTGCGACAATTCCGCCGGGAGAGGGCCGAACTCGTACTCTGGCGGACGAAGGTCCAGCTTCGAGGCGTTCATCACCCAGTCCCACTTCAGTGCCCGTCCCGTATAGGCGCTCATCCGCCCCATGATACAGGTCAGCGTGCTTTCGGCGATGCGCTTGCCTTCGTTAAGATGCTCGCCTGCGCGAATCGCGGCAATCTGATCGGCATGTTGCTTTATGGTGGGGCTTGGATTAGGCCCGTCATACTTGAACGGCTTGGGACCTTCGATAATAAAGTCGCCTTCGTATGTATAGGCTAGGCCTTTCGTGCCGATCACCCGCGCATCCTGTCGGTACGTCACCTTGTCCATCTGGGCGCCCATGTACTCTATGCGAACGCCGCCGGGATATTCGTATTCGACGGAAAAATGATCGTAGCAGTTGCCGTACTCCGGACCCGTGCGGACTTGCCGTCCGCCGAGGGCGATGCACTGGACCGGATGGGCGTCCAAGGCCCAATTCATCCTGTCCAGATTGTGCACGTGCATCTCAGCGATGAAGTCGCCGCTGAGCCAGGTCATAAACAGCCAGCGCCGAATCTGCCACTCCATGTCGGACCAGTCCGGCCGGCGCTGCATCGTCTGCTCGTGCCACATGAGCATGCCGCCGCCGATTCTGAGGCACTGGCCCCCCGTGATCCGGCCGATGTCTCCGTTGTGAATCCTCTTCATCCCTTCGATCAAATGCGCCATCCGGCGGCTCTGTGTGCCGGCCACGATGGTCAGGCTCTTGTCGTCCGCCATTTTCGACGACTCAATCACCGAGCGAACCGCCACCGGATCGACCGCCACCGGCTTTTCCGCAAACACGTGCTTGCCCGCCTCGATGGCAGCGCGCAGGTGCTGGGCGCGAAAATGAGGAGTCTCGGTCAGGATGACCAAATCCACGTCGCAGGCGAGGACCTTCTTATACGCATCCCATCCGACAAAACACGTCTCATCGCTGACCTTCACTTTTCCGGCCAAGTCCTTCGCATTTGTAAGACGCTGGCGGCATCGGTCCAGTTGGTCCTTGAACAGGTCGCCCATCGCCACCAGCTCTACGTTCGGGGCGCAGTTCAAACAGTTGGTCGTGTCATACGTACCCCGTCCGCCACAGCCGATCAGCCCGATGCGGATTTTGTCTGACCCGCCGGCATAAACCCGGCTTGTACCCAAGGCCCACGTGGTCGCCCCCAGCGCGGCCGACGTCTTGATGAATTCCCTGCGGGACAGATTCGGGGTTTTTTGCTCTGCTCTCTCGTTCATAAGCTACCCTTTCCGTTCTTGGTCGAAAATACCGATTTGAACGTTTGAGATTAACCGCTACGAGACACACCGTCAAGGCCAAAAGGGCGGGAATTCCTTGCCAGGACACCTCTGTATAGGGTATGATTTAGTGCGATGAAGCACGTGCATCCGTCCGCAGCGAAAGGAGCCTTCTCATGAGCGAATCTAAGCATACATCGATGAACCGCCGGGATTGTCTTCGCCTGATGGGGGTCTCCGGCATCGTGGCAGGTCTACAGGGCATTGGTGTTCGTCGGGCCGAAGCGCAAACGCAGCAATTTGGCGAGAGCGGCTTCCAAAGCTCGATCATCGCCGAGCACGAGGTCCAGGCCAATCGGGCCAGTCCTTCACTGGTTAACGGGAAGGTGATCCAGCCGCAACGGGAATTGCCCGTGTTGCACACTACGGACGTGCTGGTCGTCGGAGGCGGTCCGGCCGGTATCTGCGCCGCCATCGCCGCTAAGAGGTCCGGCGCGGACGTAACGCTCGTCGAACGCTACGGTCATTTCGGCGGCCTGTGGACCGGCGGCCTCGTCCTGCTGGTCATCGGCCATATCGTCACGGGCGGCAAACAAGTCTGCCAGGGAATCGGTGAGGAGATGATGCGGCGTCTCGACAAGCTCGATGGCGCGATTATTGACCGTCGCCCCGGGGTGGCCCCCACCGTGGACGCCGAGGCCGTCAAGTATCTTATGGTCGAGATGATCGAAGAGGCGGGCGTCAAGGTGTATCTGCATTGCTGGGGAGTTGATGCGATTGTCAGCGGCAACAAGGTGCAGGGAGCGGTCTTCGAGAGCAAGTCCGGCAGGCAGGCGATCCTCGCCAAGAGCGTAATCGACACCACAGGTGATGGCGATATCTTCGCCGCCGCCGGCGCCGAGTATCAAAGGCGTTCACACAACGTGGGGCTGGTCTCGCGAATCGGCAATTTGGATCGCGTCGATCAGAAGCTGGCGAGCCAGTCGCCCAAGCCGCGACACATGGGAAGCCATACGCCGGTCCCAGGCGTCAACTGGGTCAACATGCACGGCCCGGAGGTGGATGGCCTGGACGTCGAGGTGCTCACCAAGATGGAGATGGACCACCGCAAGTTCATCTGGAACAACGTGAGCAAAATCCGCCACACACCCGGCTACGAGAAGGTCTATCTTGTGGAAACGGCGCCACAGTTAGGCGTGCGAATCACGCGGGTTCTCCAGGGCGTCAGCACGGTGACGTTGGCGGATTTGATAGCGAACAAAAGGTTCCCCGATGTGATCGGCGTGGGCGGAGCGTCCGACGGCAAGTACCAAGAGTGGCAAATTCCTTACGGTGCGTTGGTACCGGAGAAGATCGACGACTTGCTGGTCGCGGGCCGTTGTATCAGCGCAGAGATGCGCATGGCCGACGTGGTGCGCTTGATCCCCAATTGCTTCGTGACCGGGCACGCTGCGGGTGTCGCCGCTGCGGTGGCGGTCCGGGACGGGTGCCGCCCACGGGACGTCGAGGTGGCGAAGGTCCAGCGAATCCTGCGCGACCAGGAGGCGTATCTCGGTTGAGCCGCTCAGTGGATGCCAAGCCCGATTCGACCGATGAGAATCACCAGCCACGACGACGTACGCGACAGGTCGTCCGGGTGGTCTTGCTCGCCGCGGCTGTTCTCTTGCTCTTACCATTACCTAAGGGAAGCCGGCTTCTTGTTGTGGTCCCCGCTTTGAGTCCTTTCGTTGCGTTGGCCTCGTTGCTGTCGACGTGGACGTTCCAACTCGCTACGGCGATTGGATTGATAGTCACTATTGTTGTTCTGATCCGACGTCGTTGGTTTTGCCGTTGGGTATGTCCTGCCGGCACGTGCGCCGACTTGGCCGGTAGGCTCGGTCTGCGATTACACCGTCGATGCCCGCGAGTGCCTCCATTCGGGCAATGGATCGCCCTACTGACGTTGGGCGGCGCCCTCCTCGGCTATCCATTACTCTTGTGGTTGGACCCGCTGGCGATGTTCAGCGGATTCTTAAGTATCCGAAACATCAGGGCCGTGCCGGGAATCGGATGGGGTGCGATTGCTTTTGCAGTCATCTTAGCCCTGAGCGTTGTCTGGCCCGGCGTGTGGTGCGCGCGGCTCTGTCCTCTGGGAGCGCTCCAGGATTTGCTCTCTCGGTTGGCCCACATGGTCTCGAAGGCTCCGACTCGATCAAGCCAGCAGGCAAACGGAGGCTTGCCTCGGAGAGCCGTATTGGGCGCGGTGACGGGACTGTCTTTGGCGGCGGTTGTGCGGCGTGTCCGTGGCTCCACACCGCCTCCTCTGCGTCCGCCCGGCACCGTCGATGAGGCGCGGTTCGCAGGGCTTTGCGTTCGCTGTGGAAGTTGTCTGCGGGCCTGTCCGACGCATATCATCCAGCCGGACCAGGGGGGGCATGGGATCGCGAGTCTGCTAACTCCGACACTCGATTTCAGCCGGGACTACTGCCACAAAGATTGCACTCAATGTACGGAGGTTTGTCCGAGCGGCGCGCTCGCGCCCGTTACGACGGAAGAGAAACAGCGGGCCTCAATCGGCTTGCCTCGTGTCGATATGAATATTTGCCTGTTAGGCGATGATCGCGAGTGTTCCTTGTGTCGAAACTGGTGTCCCTATGAGGCCATTACTCTCGAGTTTTCGCCGGTCGAATATACGCTGACGCCGAGGGTCGATCCAGCCAAATGCCCAGGATGCGGAGCGTGCCAGGCCGTCTGCCCGACCTCTCCGATAAAGGCCATCGTCGTCCATCCGCTCTGAAGATTGTGTTTGACGTGCAGCCCTAACGAAGGTATAGAAACAAGATATGCGTGGTTCCGCCAAGGCGGAATGGAACATTCATAACGTACCGGACTGGTTCGCATATTCCGGCCGCGAGAGTCTATTTCTTGAGAAGGGTGAGGTGATCGTTATGGAAAAGCCTGATGGACCGCCGGAAACAGGTTGTTGCCCGAGATTCAATCCTGAGCCTTGGGACGAGAAGGAGATCACGTTTCAGGACAAGCTGTTCGTTGAAGACCACGTCAGAGGCCTCTTTCACATCCCGCTGAACTTCGCCAAGGTAATGGTCAGGAACATGCAGAAGATCCAGCGAGCCGGCGCCACGGTGCCGACGCCCGTGGTGCTCTCGGATGAGAAATCGCTGTGGGGCTCGGATATCTACATCGCGGTGGCCAGGGACGTGCCGGGTGCGAAGATGACGCGGATGTCCGGGACCTTCCTGACGAAAGTCTTCGAGGGGCCTTACAAAGAGGCCGGGCAGTGGGCGCAACAGATGAAGGCGTACGTGGAGGCGAAAGCGCGGAAAATGGAGAGGATGTACTTCTTCTACACGACCTGCCCGAAATGCGCCGAGGCTTACGGCAAGAATTACACCGTCCTCCTGGCGAAAGTTTGACGGTAAAGACAACGGACAAAACGATTCGGTCTGAGCATCATGTTTAGTGACGGCGCGACGGCTATAACGATACTGTTCATCCTCCTTGCCGCAGGGCTGGCGGCTTTTATCCGAAAGAGGACCAGGGACAAATGCCTGAGGGACTTCGAGCGTAACATGGTGACGTTGGAAGCCATGTCCGGCAAGACTGTCTGGGGCACGCTGAGGGTGGAAAACACCGGACTGGAATTCGTCTATTCGGAGAAATACAAGGACCAGCAGGGACACGAAGAGGCCAGCTATCTCCTGTACAAATATGAGTACCCCAATATCCAGGCGGTGATCCGCTTTCACGACGACCTCAGCGAGCCGGACAAGAAGGAAAGAGAAAAGGAGCTGAAGAGAACGTACCATCCCGGGCCATGGCGTAGAGAAAAAAGGAAAATATTAAACGTTTTTCGAACCGTCCGAGACTCGGTGGTCGAGATTGTCAATCTGCTTATCAGCCAGGCGAAGAAAGCCGCCCCGGCGGGCAAAATGCTCGCCTCACAAGACAAATACGTCTCCCAGATGAAAGAGGAACTGGTGGGCGCGGTCGGCACGTCTTTCGAGCCTTTGTTGGAAAGATATATCGGGCGCAGGGTCGTCTTGCAGATGATCAAAGGCGACAAGGTCATCGAGTACAGTGGCGTGCTCAAGGAATACACCGCCGACTTCGTTGAGGTGATGGACGTCGATTATGCCGTGGCGGAAGACCGGCCAGCCGGAAAAGCCGACCTCGTCGTTCCCCGTAATCTCGGCCTTATCCGCCATCTCGGCGAATAGCACCATTCAGAAGGTGATCCTGAAACTCGTGCGTTTGGGGTCGAGAGGGATTTCTTCGATTCGCGTTTCTCTTATGTAGCCGGTGAAGTTCTCTGCGATTTCTTGCAGGCACACGCCTATCTCTTTGGCCTGGCCCTGGGCGAGCATCTCGACGGTCCCGTCGGGCGCGTTGCGCACGTAGCCGGTGAGTCGATGTCGGGTGGCGATCCGGTGCGCCGTGAAGCGAAAACCAACGCCCTGCACCCGCCCGACGAAAATTACGTGTCTGGCAACCATTTTCTCACAGGTTACTCATACGTTCTTAGCCATTGCCGATTAACCTACGCTAACGTCGGTATGTTAACCGGTGTGACTACGTCCCACAAGTGAACAAACGCACCTGTGGGCAGTAAAACTAATTTGAGTTTCACGTAGGGTCGTCATTGGAGTATAATCCGGGCCTTTGAGTATGATCGACTATGCCGAGAAAAAAGACAAAAAGACAAATAGAACGGGATGAGCAAATCTACCAGTTGGGCACGCTGGTTGCAGGAGAATTCTCGCTCCAGGAGGTGCTGGACAAGCTAGCCGAGGCGGCGGTAAAGATCGTCGGCGTCAAGGCTTGTTCGATCCGGCTGCTGGACGAGGACGCGGGCGAGCTGAAGATGCGAAGCACCTACGGCCTCAGCGAAGAATACCGCGATAAGGGCGTAATCTCGAAAAACGACACCGTTATCAAGGCGGCTTTTGCCGGCGAAGCGGTCGTCCTGGACGATATGCGCGTGGACGGTAGAGTCAAGTACAAGGAGGCCACAATCAAGGAAGGCCTGGTCAGTCAGCTTACCGTGGCGATGCAATTTCGGAGCCGGCCGATTGGCGTCCTCCGCCTGTACAGCCCCAGGCCGATGCACTTCCACGAGGACGACATCATCCTGGCCAGGGCGGTCGCCTCGCAGTGCGCCGTGGCGATCACGAACGCCAAACTCTATGCTAAGGCGATAGAAGGGGCGCGAATAGCCGAGCAGATGCGGCTGGCGGGAATCATTCAGCGAAAGATGATCCCTGAAAAGGCGCCGAAGATCCGCGGGCTCGACATTTCCGCCACGTACATCCCCTGTTTTGACGTCGGGGGCGACTTCTACGATTTCCTCCGGGTCGATGACAGTCGGGTCATCATAACCATTGCCGATATCATGGGTAAAGGCGTCCCCGCGGCGCTCATGATGAGTTGGTTCCGCGGCGCCATTCGCGGGTGCACAAATGGCTTCCGGGAAGTCCTGCGAAACGAAAGCGGCATCAAGCGTGAGAAAAACGCGGGCCTCATTGCGGCCCAGAGAACCATAAACACGATAAAGAAGTTCAACGATATCACCTGCGACGAATGCCGGGACGGTGAATTCATCAGCCTGTTCTATGCGAGCATCGACGACAAAGATAAAACCATTAACTATTGCAACTGCGGCCACGAGCCGACCATCTTGATCAGAGACGGTCACGCGACCGATCTTGGCCAGG
>JARRQQ010000012.1:0-16085 GCA_037381725.1 Sedimentisphaerales bacterium | reverse complement strand
CCATTGCACGGCTGTTTGGGACGTCCTGCAGAAAGCCCCGCCGGGCGAGATTTACAACATCGGCGGCTGTAACGAAAAAGCTAATTTGGAGGTCATTCACCTGATCCTCGATCGCCTGGGCAAGCCGAAATCACTGATCAAACACGTGACCGACCGGCCCGGACACGACCGACGATACGCCATCGACGCCGGAAAGATCATGAATGAGCTGGGCTGGAGACCGTCGGCGAGCTTTGAGGAGGGGATCAGTAAGACAATGGACTGGTACCTTCAGAACCAGAGCTGGCTGGCGAACGTCGTCTCCGGCGACTACCAAACGTACTACGAGTCGATGTACGCAAACCGCTGAAGAGAGCAAGAACATGCGGCCGGCTTGGGAGAGCTAATCTGAAAGACGACAAGATGACCCTCGCTCTATTGTGGGCCAGATACGATGGCAAGATCACCTCTGTAAACGATCTTGTCTTGAGACTGGACAGGGAGCGTTTCAATGTCATTTTCATTTTTCTAAGGGGCGACACGGGCGAAGAAAATCTTTTGCGAGAAGCAGGATACAAGGTGCTCTATTTGTCCAGCGCCAGGCGGCTCAAGGCGTTTCATCCTTCCGTTGCGCTCAGGCTGATTAACCTCCTCAAGGAGCACAAGGTGGATGTGCTTCATTGCCACGCTCATAAAGCCACGGTGTACGGCACTCTTGCGGGTGCGCTCGCCGGGACGCCCATCGTCCTGGCCCAAGTGCACGGATTGGGCAGAAGCAGAAATCTCAGGAGAAAGCTCATCAACCTTCTGCTGTTTCGGAGAATAGACAGGGTGATCTGTGTGGCAGACGCCGTCAAGAAGGACGTGTTGAGTAACAATTGGTGCCTGTCGGCGGCCAAAACGTTCGTTCTGGAGAACTCCGTCGACTATGGACGTTTTGCCGATGTGTCCATTTCTAAGGCGGACGCCAGGAAGATGTTGGGAGTGCCGGAGGATGCTTTTGTTTTCGGTACAGCGGGACGGCTTGCGCCAACCAAGGGACTAACCTATTTGATGGAGGCTTTTTCTAAAGTGAAGACGCAGCAACCCTCGGCGCAGCTTGTGCTGCTCGGCGACGGTCCCTCCAGGGCCGAACTCGAGGGGCAAGTATCGAGTCTGCCGTGCCGGGACTCGATCCACTTGCTTGGACACCGAGGCGGCATCGAGCAGTTGATGAGGGGCATGGACGTTTTCGTCCTTCCCTCCGTGGCCGAGGGCATGCCGAGGGTCATCTTAGAGGCCATGGCCTCCGGCGTGCCTTGTATCGCACCGGCCGTGGGAGGAATCCCGGAGATTATCAATAGCCGGGAGGTCGGGCTGCTGGCCCCCCCAAAAGATCCGGAGGCGCTTGCTCGGGCGATGATTGCCGTGGCCGGTGCGACCGACGAGGAGCGGGAGAGAGTCATCCAAAATGCACGACACAGGGTTCGCCAACTCTATGCGCACGAGGTCATCGCCGAAAAGCTCAAGAACCTGTACGAAAGTAGATTCAGTGCTTACTGCAAGGCCAGTTAAAAATATTTCTCCTTTTTGCAGGAATTTTGTGTGCCCAGAGTAAGTGTCATCATACCAACTTATAATCGAGCCAAGATAGTCACAGAGGCCATCAAAAGCGTCCTGGTTCAAACCGAGCGGGACTTGGAAGTGATCGTTATAGATGACGGCTCGACGGACGATACGGGCAGAATTGTCACAGGAATAAAGGACGACCGGATCACGTATTACCATAAGAAGAACGGCGGTGCGGCTAGTGCAAGGAATCTAGGACTTGCAAAAGCCGGCGGCGACTTTATCGCGTTTCTCGACAGTGATGATGCATGGCCGGAAAACTACCTGGAAGTCATGCTCGCGAGTCTGCAAAGGAAGCAGAACGTAGATATTGTGTACAGTCCAATTACGCTGGTCTATCCCGACGGGAGACAGAGGCGGTCTTACAAAGCCGCTAAAGGCCATTGTGGTAAAATCACGTCAGCGTTGTTTCAATCGAGTTCTGTCTGGCCCTTCGCGACGCTTAGCAGAGCGGCCGCGTGGAAAGATTTCTTTTTCGATGAGAACTGCCGCGTCAGCGAGGATAGTGATGCGCTATTGCGAATGTCATTGCATGCGGAGTTTGGTTTTGTCCCCGATGTAGAAGCATTTCATCGCATCAGCGAAGACAGCCTTTCGTCGAACACCGGCGTGGTCTGTACGAGATTGTTGACACTTGAACGATTCTATTTTAGATTAGGTGGGAAAAATGTTGTACCGTGGCACACGGCTTTGCGGAAACTAAGCCATTCGTGTCGGGCGGTTGCAAAAGATTTCGCCAAGAAGCATGAGAGGTCGGCAGCTTTGAAGTTATACGCGCGTGCCATAAAGTACTGGCCTTTTGATCTGAGACTGTACGGAGGCTACGCTAAGGTTGCGTTTTTCGACAAAGCTGCCGACCGGAAACCTGATTGGCAAATGCCTCAGCTTCTCGGCGAACCGCTCGGAACGCACAGGTTTTTGCGAGAACAGGCTGCGCCATGAAGCTGACCAACATAGTATTTACACGAAACCGGCCTTTGCAGCTCGAGGCTTACCTGCGAAGCTTTCACCGTTTTTACCCCGAAGGAGCATTCAACACCATTATCTTGCATAGAGTCGATCTGTTCGGCGAGCAATATGAGGAACTCTTCCGCACGTTTCGCGGCTGCCGGGTTATCAGGGAAGATGATTTCAATCGTGACTTTCTCCAAATTCTCTCAGGCGTCGAGACCGAGTATGTGAATTTCGGCACGGATGACGTGGTCTACTTTGATTCGGTCGATCTGGACATTGTCGAGAGTACCTTCAAAACGTTCGAGAATAGCATATTCGGTTTTTCTTTGCGGATGAGCCCTGAAAGTATCAGCGGGACGCGGATTCGTTCCCATAGGATTGATGACCGGGAAGTATATTCGGTGAACTGGAAAACGGCGAAGGACAAGACCGCTCGATATCCGTTCGAGCTCAACGGGACAATTTACCGGACGAAACTGGTCGGAGAAATTGTCTCGCACATCTGTAGTGACAAAGTGGCGTTAAGGAAAATATTTGCGGAGAATTCTCCCTTGACGCGAATTATGAACAAGATTTTCCCGATGAAGAGTTTTCTGCTCTTGCTTAATGCGTTTCGCAATCCAAACAGCCTTGAGGGATACGGTTATAGGTGGGTCAAGACCCATAGGCGTAGGTATCCTTCGGAGTTGTTCTTCCATGGCCTTTGTTGCTCGGCCATACAGGTCAATATAGTTAACACAATCGTCAATAATCCTATTGATGGGGGCGAGGCCTATACGGTCGAGTCGTTGAATAGAGAATTCAAGCGGGGACATCGTTTCGACGTTGATTTCATGATAAGAAACAAGCCGCAAGAGACACACGTGGGTAAAGAATTCTTTCGATTGACGTGAACCGACCGAAGGGACTGATGCATGAAACCCGAAAGATGTGAAATGAATCGTGAGCATAACCAGTGAATATAATAAAGCGAATCGAGAGCCTTCTTTTTCGTCCTGAGCTGGACTCGGATATCGTGAGGCAAACGAAAGCACATGTCGGGCACAAGAGGAGGGCTTGTCATTATCGGGGGTTTAAGAGTGTAGTCGACAGTTTCGTTCTTGCAGCGGCGCCAGGCGTGGTGGAAACGATTCTGAACGATATGAGTTGCGTCAAAAAAGATCGCAAAATGAAGCTCCTGAATCTTGGGGGCGGGACAGGGCAATTGACATCCATATTTGAGCACGCTGGTTTCGATGTTACCAATACAGATATTGAGATCGTAAATCAGGACGAAAAGAATATAAAAGTGGATTTTAACAATGTGGACTTGCTCCCTTTGGAAGAACACAGCTTTGACATAGCAGTGTGCGAGGAGGTGATCGAACATGTTGAAAATCCGTGGGCGTTGCTAAGATTGGCTCGAAAATACATCAAAGACGATGGTCTCTTATATGTGACAACTCCGAACATACATTCGATAAGAAGTAAGAAATGCTTTGCGAAAACCAATCGTTTCAAATGGTTTGAAGAAGAGAATCTCTCTTACCACATAAATCCGTTGCCTTTCTGGGAAATAGAAATGATAGCTGAAAAGGGCGGATATAAACTGATATGGCTTAAAGGCAGCGGAGATTATTTCTTTTCGAGAGACAATGGAGATCAAAGGAGAATTCTTGAGAACAACGACGTGCTTATTTTCAAATTCTTGACTGTATAGGCTCTACCGCCTGAAATTAACTGATGAGTGGCCCGGCTCAATCCAGGGTCATTGTCACACACAACTGATCGCTTCTGGAAAAATGGATATGAGAGTGAATGTATATGGCGCTGACTCAGATTTCTAACAAGATAAGATGGGCAACTGCCAGGCTCAAAAACAAGAATATCATTGTCCAATTCGGCCCGCCAAGAAGTGGCAGTACGGTAATATATAATATATTGAGAGAGGTCTTCCCCAAAAAAACTATAAAGAAACGACATCGTTACAGTCCTAAGGATTCTATATGGCCTATTGTTGTTAGTTATCGTCATCCCTTGGACTGTATTGCTTCCCGAATTCAATGCTGTAATCAATCACCAACAGATGAGGTATTAGAAGAACAGATTATTTCCTTCGATGAATCCGGTATCTGGGATGTGCTAAAAATTAGAAACCAAGCCAACGTGCTAATGTTACGATACGAAGATTTCGTTTATGACTACAATCTCATCTACGACCAAATAGAGCGTCACTTTAGAATCAGCATTTCCCAAGAGAAGAGAAACGCTATCACGAGCCGCTATCAAATCAAAGCAGTCGAAAAACTAATTGGGGACAAAACATCATTTGATGAATATGATCCTGTAACACAACTGCATGGCAAACACATTTCGAAATACAAAGGAAAACCCTATTACTATCAAACGTTCTTCTCTGCAGAACAGATTGAATATCTTAAAACCGTGTATGAATTGTATCTCAACGAGCTTAATTATACGCAATAGTCTTGCATGATATGTTGCTGCTTGCCTTCGGGCAAAATAGCAAAAGGATTGCGTGAAATCGTTTCGTCGAATATTCAAATACTCATGGTGGCAGTGGTCTCGGAGTCCTATTGTCATTTCGACGGGATTGCTGTTGCTCACGGTAGTAACAGATGAACCTGCTCATTCTGACGAATAATCCTCATCGGGCGAGCTTCAGGCAGCGAGTTGGGATTCACCTGGATACCCTGAGGGCAAACCACGTCGATAGTGAAGTGGTTCAACTGCCGCCGGGGTTTTTAGCACGTCAAAAGCTGTTCAGGCGAGCGGCGGATTTCGACGGTATCCTTCTTCACAAGAAGAGACTGAACGCAATCGACGTTTTGTCGCTGCGCAGATACGGTAGGAAAGTAATATATGATTTCGACGATGCCGTGATGTATAGCGATAGAAATCCCGAACGGTACAGTCGATCCCGTTTTGTACGTTTTCGAAAAGTGGTCAAGCTGGCTGACGTAGTGATCGCAGGTAATTCGTATCTCGCTGAACATGCCGGGCGGTTCAATTCCAACGTTGAGATCCTCCCCACGGGTTTGGACGTGAAAGCATATCAGACGCACAACGTAGCCAAAAATGACGGCAAGATCAGGCTCGTTTGGATTGGGAGCCAGAGCACGCTCAAGTATCTTGCCGAGATCAAGCCGGCCCTGGAAGAAATCGGGGCGCGCTTCGACAACGTTGTTCTAAGGATAATCTGCGACAAATTCTTTAGTCTCCACAACATGGAGGTAGAAAAGCAGCAGTGGTCTGAGAAGACCCAAGTTTCTGATCTGAGCGGCTGTGATATCGGCTTGGCACCCCTACCGGATAATCCGTTCACCCGTGGCAAGTGCGGCTTCAAGATTCTACAATATGCCGCCGCTGGTTTGCCTGTCATCGCCTCACCGGTCGGAGTGAATGCACAATATGTGAGCAACGGCATAACCGGATTCCATGCTGCAAACATCCCGCAGTGGATTGAACGAATGGCCAGCCTGATAGAGAACGAACAACTGCGGAAGAATATGTCGTTGGAGACAAGGCGGCCAATAGAGCGGTTCGACATCTCCGTCATAGGAAAGAGGCTGCTCGACACTATTAAAAACTGCATCGACCAAAACGTGCACAGTAAGCCCGTAGAAGGCCCATAGTACTCCAGCCGGCCGAGCATGATTGAGAAGAACCACATTTTGTGTAATTTGTGCGGAAGCGATGATCCTGCGCCTCTTTTCGAGGCGAAGGACCGGCTGCATGGATCTGAAGAACCGTTCACTTACGTACGATGCAAGAGATGCGGCCTGGTATATATGAACCCACAAATCGCACGTGATGAGATCGCCGCATTTTACCCAGCAACCTACAATCCATTCCAAAGCCAACCGAAAAGACAGCTATCAGACGAGCATAAGCTAAGACGTGCGGCCCGCAGGAGACCGTTTGGGACCTTTATTTGCAAAAAGTTAAACCGGCACAGTCGTCTCTTGGACGTTGGATGCGGAAGTGGGGGTTTTCTCCACGAAATGAGGATATTGACGGGCTGTCGGACATTTGGCCTGGACATTTCACAACTCGCTGCAAAAGCAGCCATCGAAAATTACGGACTCGATATACATGTAGGTACAATTTTGGCGGCCCCTTTTCCAGAAAGGTATTTTGATGTAATCACTGCGTGGGAATATCTTGAGCACGTAGATGACCCTTCAGGAGTCTTATCAAAGATGTCCAGCCTTTTGAAGAACGATGGCTCGTGTGTCATAAGCACTCCGAATTTTGACAGCTTTAACCGGAGACTGTTCAAAGACAGGTGGTATGCGTTGGACTGCCCCCGACATCTTTACCTTTATAGCCCGACGACCATAGGCGGCCTGTTGAGGAAAAACGGATTGTCGGTTCAGAAAATCAAATATGACAAGAGCTCCAAAGGCATTTTAGGATCGTTACAATACTACTTTTATGGTGACAATTATAATCCGGCCCATGCGAACCGCATAAGAAGATCATCTTTTTTAAGGAAAATTGCATCCCCTATCGCCAGAATCTCAGCTCTTCTGAGACAGTCAGATACGATGGCTATTCATGCGAAGAAGACTATTTGAAAACGGGGATCGCACCAACTTGGTTTGCATTTTCTCAAGAGAATCACTCCCCCAAAGACGTTGCCAAGCTTGTACCGAACACCGGGAGCCTTTTTGTAGTCTGTTTGCGCGTCTGCGCCTTTCATCTATGATTTGATGATATCGATTTGCCTCAGACCCGGCTGAATATTAATCGCCCAAACATCTGCCCTTTCGTGCCAGCCTTAGCTCGGTCTTTCTCATGACTGTTCGGCTCCACTGTTTTCGTTTGGGAGCTGCGGACGGGTCTTGGTCGAGATAGTTCTTGAAGAACCACAAACGGTCCGTATTCGAGACGCCACCCGTGCACATATTTATCTGCACCAGATTCTTCAAACGAAGTCGGACCGGCAGACGGCGAAACTTTCTGGTGCGCTCATTGTCGATAAAGTAGAAGCGCCAGTGGTCGCGCTCCGTGGTCGACAAGACGTTGCCCAGACGCAAATCTCCGTGAAAAATACCTTTGGCGTGCATTTGGCCCACGGTCCTGGCAAACTCTCTTATCAATGCCCGCTTGCGCTCGGTTTCCTCAGTGCCGGACCGCCGGCTGAGATCCTGGAGCAGTTGCGGCATCGGCGTGGCGTTCTCGACTTCGCCCGTGACCAGCATATTATCTATCGTAAACGGACCGAAACGGCGCTCGAACAGTCCGAGGACGGCCGGAGTGTCAAACCCGTTTTGCTGGAGCATGAGTGAGGCTTCAAACGCCCGCCTGCCCCGGCTCGCACGAAGAAGATGCTTTGCAAAATCCAGTCGGGAGCGGAAGAGAAACCGCTTGGCATAGACGCAGAGGTTCCCGCTCTTTGAAGAGACGTGGCATTTGAATACGCGTGAGTGTTCCGAGGACGCCACCTGTACGACGTTGCCCGAGGCATCGCCGTGCGAGTGGCTTACCGATAACAGATCGGCGATGTTCTCTTTCGAGACGTCTCTGCGAACACGGACCACCCATTCGTCCATTCTCGCGTCGTCAAAACCCTCCGACCGCCTTCGGCCGGACGCAGTCGCTTCCGAAATCAGTTTCTGCGCATAGTCATGGATCGCGGGCATACCAGCGACCGCCCGCAGAAACCGTTCCGTATCCTTGGCCCGCTGATCTCGATAGAACGGTCCCCAACGGTGAACTCTCATGCCGTCGAGGTCTGTCAGAACGGGGCCGTCTTCCGTGATGAGAAGGTTCGTGTGCTTCAGATCGCCGTGTGTGATGTGATGTTTCCACACGCTATCAAGGAGCGCGACAACGTCCCTAATGGCGGCGAGGTGACGGCTCGCGTCGATGCTCTTGTCCAGGAGCAGAGCATCAAGTCTCTGTCCGTCGATGTATCCAGTGACTAGGTAAGATTTCCAGATGAGCCATCCCTTGCGATACTCGACGTAGGCCAAAGGCCCCGGTGTCGGTATTCCCAGCGCCTCAAGGCGGCGTCCGTGCAGCCAGACCCGGCGAGAACGGGACCCTTTAAGGGTATGACGCAGCGAGTGAATGAAACCCTGGTGGTTGTATCGCTTGACCACGACGTCGATGCCGTTCCACGTCAAACGCGATACGCAGGAAGCGGCGGCGTCTTTGATGATCCGGCCCGCCTGCATCCGCGCATCAACCTGCGCCACGAAGTCACACATCTGCTTCTTGGTGCAGAAGTCCGCATCAAATTCAGCAACGTATTGCCGATTTTTGATTCTGAGTATTTTGCCTCGGGTTCGAAGGTCTTTCTTCATGCTGCTTTAGGTGCGTCTCTGCGTGCGCCGGCTCCGTAAAAGTCTCGGAGATCAGCATCCGAGGATGGCAATGCCCAATTTGTCGGCAAGCTCGATCGTTTGGGGCTTGTCGAGAATGATCGTCTTCTCCGCTTCGACGACAAGGCATTTGCCCCTATTCTCAGCGAGGCTCTTGATCGTCTCCGCGCCCACGCAAGGAACGTCAAATCGCATATCCTGCTGAGGTTTGGACACTTTAATGAGCGTCCAGCCCCCGGATCGGCAGAAGCGGCCGGCACGCTCGATCATCTCCGCGGTGCCTTCAATCGCCTCGACGGCAACGACTTCCTTTTCCTTGACCGCAATGGCCTGGCCGATATCCAGCTCACCGAGCTTCTTAACAATCTTCCAGCCGAATTCGATGTCCTCCTCAACCGACGGACGCACGTGTGTTCGCGTCATCAGGCCCGCCGATGCCAAATGCTCCTTACAATACATGGTCGAGTTCTCCAGTATGATCCCGCCGGTCGCCAGCTCATCAGCCACGGCACAGAGAAGCGTGTCCGTGAGTCTGGATTTGTTGCGCAGTCGCCAATAATAGATCCGGAACGCCCGCCAGTCGGGCAGATAGCGTACGATCCGCCACGGCGTAAAAAGGCGGCCTTTGGCGACGTGCCCGACCATAATCGTCCGGGTCACGCCGTGCCTTCTGAGCTTGCGTATCCAGCCCCCCGGACGAGCCACGGCCACGGGGTAGAACACGTCCACTTCGTTAGCCAGGCTCTTCTGGGCCGTCTCGCCCAGCCCGACGCACACCACCTTCAGCCCGGCCCGCTTGGCGCCGCCGGCCACCAGGAATGGAAGCCGCCCATCCCCGGCGATCAGCCCCAGCACGCCCGGCGACTCACCTCTGATGTCTCGCACTTGCTTCAAGAGGACTTCCTGCCCGAAAACCGGTTACCCCGATTGAGGCACATTCTCAATACCTCTCATCCGATACCTACCCCGGATCAGCCGCAAAGGACAACTCACACGGCCGTCACAGCCTATACGTCGGTATCCGGTTCTTCCTCCGCCGACTCGTCCAGCTCGGTCTCAACCGACAAGATAATTTGCTTCATTTTGTTCTGCAGGTCCCGAATGTTCTGGCGCATGTCGGGCAGGTATTGAATCATGCTGTAGGCCCGCCGGGCCAGGTTCGCATCGACGGCGGGGGCGCCGAGCACCACCTTATTGTCCGGAATGCTGTTAATGACGCCGGCTTGCGCTCCGATGGTCACGTTGTTGCCGATTGCGATGTGACCGACGATGCCGACCTGCCCGCCAATCGTACAGTGATGACCGATGTTCGTCGAGCCGGCCACGCCGACCTGGGCGACCAGCAAGCAATGCGGGCCGATTCGGGTCCCGTGACCGATAGCCACCAGATCGCCCAATTTGCTGCCCTGGCCGATGACAGTGTCGCTGAGCGTGCCGCGCTCGATGCCGCAACAGGCGCCGATCTCCACGTCGTCTTCAATGACCACCGCGCCCGTCTGCGGTATCTTGTGATGGACGCCCTTGTGGGTGGCATAGCCGAAACCGTCTTCTCCTATCGTCGAATTTGCATTGATAATGACGCGATTACCTAATCTACAGCCGTCGTAAATCGTGACGTTGGGATAGATAATGCTGTCACTGCCGATCTGGACGTCCGGGCCGATGAACGCTCCGGGATAGATAATGCAGCCATCCTTGACTCTGGCCCGTTCCGAGATGGTTACGAAATCGAAGATATGACAATCTACGCCGATTTTGGCTGAGTTGGAGATCGAAGCCCGTGGACTAATACCCACCTTGTCGTGCTTGCGGTGACCGTGCAGCAAGACCATGATCTGCATGAAAGCGTAGTAGGGGTCGTCGGCGATCAGCAGGGGGACGGCGGCCGAGGCGGTTTCCTTGCCCACGATAACAGCGCTGGCTTTCGTGGTCCGCAGTTGTTTCTCATACTTGCGGTTGCTCAGGAAACTGATCTGGCCCTCGTCAGCCCGCCCGAGCGTCGAAGCGGCCCGGATCACGACGTTCGGATCGCCGCAGACGCGCCCGCCCACATAGTCGGCCAACTCGCCCAGCGTTCTCTCTTGCATTCGAATACCTCTACACAAAACCTGCCGGCATCCCATTCCCGCTCCTTCCGCACAACCATCCATCGATACACCGATGGGGTCATTATAGTCGAATCACATGCGCGGTCAACATCCGGATCATGCGGGCGGCCAATGACGCCCGTGAGGAGACCTCCCAACGTCGATTTGCCTCTACCGGCGCCATGGTCGACTTAGGAGTCCGCTCGCTCCAAGGCCTTAGGCTGTCAAGACTTGCATGAGCTTACGCTGCAAACACGTCGACGGCTTCTCCGCGAAAGCCGCGCTGCTGCTCGAAAAAACCGTGACCGCCGGTCCGATGGGTTTGTAGACGGCCGGATTCGTCGGGCCGAAGACGGCCACAGTCGTAATCCCCAGCGCGGCCGCCAAATGGGTGATGCCGCTATCGTTGCCGACAAAACCATCCGCATAGCTGAGGACCGCCAGGACTTGCGCCAGGGACAAGTCCTTCAAGACCCTCGCAACGCTGCCTATTGCGCTCTCAATCGTGGCTTCGCGGAGTCGATCCACCTCGGCGGGTCCCAACAGGAAGAGGACTTCGACGCCTTCGGAGGCGAGCGCTTCCGCGATAGCCAGGAAATTGTCCAGGCACCAGCATTTGCTCGCTCCGCCGCTGCCCGGCTGAATGACGACGAGCCTGCCGCCCAGATCGAAGCCGACTTCCCTCAGCAATTCCTTGCCCGCGTCCAAGTCAGCTTCGGTAGCTCTGATGAGAGGCTCGCCCCTCAGCACCGGACGGGCCGGCACGGACAAGCCGCTCTGGCTGACAAACTGCTCAATGTAGAAGTCTACCAGATGCTGGCAATAGTCTTTGGGCGGCTTCATAGAGAGCGTTATAACTTCCGCACTGTGGCTACAATTAGCCGTATAGATCAGGTTTTGCTCGAAATTACTATCCGGCTCGCCCAGGAACGTGGTGATCCAGGCGTAGTCGGAAAATGCGCTAATCAGAGCGTCTCTGTCGCGCAACTCGAACGTATCAGTCGCAGCGTACAACCGATGCAAATCCAGGGAATCGATAGAATGAACGCCGTCGATGCACGATCTGCCCGGCAGAAAGCCCACATACTCGGTATGCGCGAGCAGGTCGACGCCGCCCAGTTGGAACGTCTCTTTCATAAACGCCGCCAACGGTAGCGTCAGGACACAATCGCCAATCGCTCCCGGCTGTACAATCAAGCCACGTTGCATCTTTCGCGCCGCCTCAGCCCCCTTAGCTCGTAGTATATCTAAGATGTTGTCGTGTGTTTGCATACCTGGCCGCCGGCTCTTACTTTCAGTATATGCTAACATTCCGGAAGCACCGTGTCAATCCATCCTCCTCCAATTATCCTGCTCAGGCCCTCCTGCTCGACGTAGAAGACAGCCAACTGGCCCGGGGTTATCGCCGATACCGGCTCGTCGAACTCGATGACGGCGCCGTCCTGCTGCCGGGCAACGGTAGCTGAGGCACCCCTGTCATTATAACGTATCTTGACCCTCGCCCGGAAAGAAGAATCCGGCTCCTCAATGAGCCAATTCGTTCCCACCACCCGAAGCTTCTTGTGCATCACTTCATCTTTCGGGCCGAGCGTGACCGTATTGCCTGGGGCGTCGAGCTTCGTGACGTAGTAGGGCGTGCCCATCGCGACGCGCAAACCCCGGCGCTGGCCGATCGTATACCTATGCACCCCCTCGTGTTCGCCCAGAACCTTTCCGGCACGGTCCACGATCCGTCCTTTGCGAACAAGCTCCGGGCATCGTTGCTCCAGCAGGGCAACGTAGTCATCATCCGGAATGAAGCATATCTCTTGAGATTCTTCATGGTGCTCGGTACCCAGGCCGAATTTCGCCGCCATTTGCCGCGTTTGGTCCTTCGAGTAGTCTCCCATCGGCAGAATGATATTCGCCAGCATGTTCCTCTCTATCATAGCGAGGACGTAGGACTGATCTTTGGCCCGATTGGCCGCTTCGCACAGCCCCGCGACGCCATCTGGCCTGAGAATCCTCGCATAATGGCCCGTAGCCAGGAACTGTGCCCCCTTAGTTTGTGCAAAGTCCCACAGCTTGCCAAACTTGATGAGCCTGTTGCAGAGCACGCAGGGATTGGGTGTGCGGCCACGTCTATATTCGCCACAAAAATAATCGAGAATCACCTCAAAGTCCTTGCGAAGATCGAGCACGTGGAGTTCTATCCCCAGTTTCCGGGCAACTGCCTCGGCATCCATCTGGGCATGTCGGGCGGCGTCATTCGTTATCATGAACACCCCAGCGCAATCGTACCCCTCCCGGCATAGTAAGGCCGCCGCCGTGGAGCTGTCTACCCCGCCACTCAGCGCAACAAGGACTTTTCTTCTCTCGGTAACCATTTGACTGGATATCTTATCAGTTGACTTTCTCTGTCCCAATCATTTCATTGATTTGAGCGATGGCCCGGCGAGCGTGCTCCGCCTGCTCGGAGTTCGGCTCATACCGCAAGCAAGCGCGGAATTCGTCGCGCGCGTCTGCATGCCTGCCCATCAGACCCAATACGTTAGCAAGGGCAAAGTGTGTAGAAGCACTTTCGGGATTCAAGTCCACAGCTTTCTGTACGTAACCAAGCGCTGCTTCCCAATCGCCGTCATGGACCGCTATTCTCCCTTGGCATAGATGGGTGTCCCAACGGTTGGGCTCGAGCCGTGAGGCGATATCCAGCGCTGCACGGGCTTCGTCCCACGTGCCTTCTTTGCAGAGCGCAGCGGCTAAGCAAATTTGACCCCACGCGAAATCGGGATGCAACTTCGCGGCCAGCCGACAGCGGGAGACAAGCCGGCCGGTATCTCCATGTTGAAAGAAATGATGCGCGATGGCCTGTACGTCGTCCAGAACGACAAAATCTTTATGAGGCACACCAAACCAGCGGTAGGCGGGATCGACGAGCAGAGTTCCATCTTCTGAGAACACAATCGCACAGTCGTGATAGACCACCTTGTTCCTGTAATCCTTTTCCAAATGGACATAAAATGCTTTGATATTGACGTATCTTGCCACTGCGATGAACAGCTTGGCAAACTCTTGGCAGCAGAAAGACACGTCGGATTGGTCCCAGGCGGCAAACACCTCTTTTGCGGTGCGCGTGCCGCGTTCGCCTCCGGCCTGAATCCGACTTGCCAAAGTATCAAAAAGGGCTTTGGCTTTTTCCAGGTCGCTGTTCGCGTCTTTCGTCAATTGCTCGGCCCATCGTTTCATCTCCTCGCTACCGGCTATCGGATTGACGATCATCGCCATCTCGTCTTCCGTGAGCTTTTCATGCAAGGCATCTTGCAGTGGTTGCTCCGTGTAAACCTTCGGCATGGAGGCTTCTATGAAGGTTGGTATCAGGCTGGCCTTTAGCCGGGAGGCTTTCTCCTCGAAAGACCGGATGGCTCTCGGATCCCCGCCCAACTCCCTAATCCGGATCGCGAGTTTCTCGTAGTGCTCGACCGCCAGCGGAATCTCTCGCAGCCTTTCGTAAGCTTGCCCCACTCTCTGGAGTACATCCATATCTTCAGGACCAAAACGTTCCGCTTCCTTCAATTCTCTCATGGCCTTGTCTCGGCTGCTCTTGAAGGTGTACATGAATCCCAGAAAGGCGTGGACGGGCGCGTCGGCAGGTTCGAGAAGGCTGGCTTCCTGGGCAAAGGCGATCGCGTCATCCAATTTTCGTTGCACGGCGGAGAGTTCCGCCAGACGAATCAGCGCTCGGGCATCGTCCGGGTCCAGGCGGAGGGCTTCGCGCAATTCACGATCGGCTTCGGCATATTCTCTCGTATGAAGTGACAAGACGCCTGAAGCGCGACGCGCACTTGCCAAATCGGGCTTCACGCTCAAGGCTTGACGAATCGCTTTCTCCGCCTGCGCAAACTCTCCTTTCATCGCGAGTATCGCCGTCAGGGCAACATGAGCCTCAGCGAATTGTGGATCCGCGGCGATGGCCTTACGCGCATACTCTTCCTGCTCTGAGAGCGGTCCGTCCTCATTACTAAGCGCGCAGACTCGGCTGTACCACTCAAAGGCATCAGGTGAGTTCGTCCACCGCCGGCCTATCTTCTGCCGCTCTTCCTCAGAGGCTTGGATACTCAATTCACGGAGAATCTGCCCGGTCAGCTCGTCTCGCAACTCAAACCAATCCGCTGAGGTCGCGATCAATTCGCCAGACGCCTTTCCAGTGGCGACGTTAAGAACGTGCGCATGGACTTGCCACTGCCCGTCTCCCCTCTGATAACTGCCCCAAACAACCCGTCGAGCCTCAATAAGCTCGCCCATCTTCCTCGCCCGGTTCGGATCAACGGCAACACCTTCGTCTATACCCAATTCTCGCCTCGCATATTCGACTCCGCCACCGAGCTTGATGGCTTTGACTTGGCCAAGCTCGCTCGACATCAGCCTCTCAAGACCACGTCGCCAGTGGTCCGCTTGCGGATCACCGGTTTGATTGACAAATCCCAAGACTGTGACCCGTAGCCTACCGGGCGGCGCTGCCGCTTGTATTGAACTTATCCCCGCACTGGTAAGCACCAGTAGCGCAATCGCAACTCTCAACTGGAACGTCTGAAGTCTCACAGACATTGACTCCCTCCTTTTTCACGAGGCTTTTCTACTGTCGCACCCGTGGAGGCAATATCCTGCAACCCACGTCACTCTCATCGTACCAAAGCCGCCGGGACGCCGAAACAACCTAATCTTGAGGATAGATGATAATCCGGTCGTGAATGACGGTGACTAAGTCGGGTTTGCCATCGCCGGTGACGTCCGAGACCGTCATTTCTCGCGGCTCCACGCTGATCTTCGCGCGCGTCTTGCTCTCGCGGTAGCTCTTCTGCTCGAAGATCTTGAAGCGCATCGCCGGGACCGGTCTGGTGTCGGCGTCCAGCGCCAGTACCTCAATGTGATTTCGGGCCTGCTCGACCATGATAATATCCGTCCGGCCGTCGCTGTTGATGTCACCCGCGGTGAGGTTGCCATAGGTCCCGTCTATGATTTTGGTCTCATAGCTGAACATTTCGTCCAGTCGTTGGACAGCGCTGTCGTCGCCGGGCGGCGTGACGAGCGCAAACTTGCCGCTGTCGAACAACAGCAAGTTCTTGGCGGCCCCGCCCGTCAGGGGGGC
>JARRQQ010000011.1:4817-27334 GCA_037381725.1 Sedimentisphaerales bacterium | reverse complement strand
CTGCTCAAAAGCAAGATCTCTCGATTTCTGGGGCTGGTCGACGCGGCGATGGTTTCCCTTCAAGATGGGGAGGGATACGTTTCTGACGAGCAGTTGGGTGCGAAGATATCGTTCGAGCTGGCGCTCTGTCAGATTGCCAAGGGTGACCTGGAACACGCCCGCAGCCGCTTGAGCGAGATTCTCAGTGTGGCTGAGCCGGGACCTCTGGCACAAGAAGCGGCGCTGGCGTTGTCCGACGTTTGCGTGAAGCTTGACCAGGATGCGCAGGCGGTATCCGTTTGTTTGAAGCTCCTGGACTCGAACCCACCGCCGGAGACGGAGCATAATGCTCTGAAAACTCTGGCTGTGGCCTATGAAGAACAAAAGGAATATGACAAAGCGGCATTGGCTCTTTCAGGTCGATGGAAACAAGAGTGAAGCATCTGGTTGGGAATTGGGCCTCGGGTCTCGGGTCTTGGAGTTCGAGCTACGAGCGACGTCCCGCAAGGTCCCGCAAGGGATGGCGGGCGCTAGATGGCGGGCGCCGAGCCCCGCGTCCCGAACTCATGCTTGCGGCGTTGCTCTTCCTGACGCTCACAACCGGCGTTGCTTCTGCAAATGCTGCCAAGGGCGGTCAGGCGCCGGAGACAACGGTTCGCCCGAGTCCGAACGGCTCACAGCGACTTGAGTTATTGCGGGCTGAGATAGAACCGCCCAAGGGCCGGCCAGATGGAGAAAGCAAAGACAGGCTCAAGCACATGATCGAACAGGTTCGGTCCATCCGGTTCCAATCCGATGAACAAGGTGGGGACATCTCCGCTTCACGTGAGGCTCTTCCAGCGTCTGAACCCAATCAACCGTTGCTGGCCGCGCAACCGCCAGATATTGAAAGGGTGGATCAGGTCACAAAGGAACAGCCTCATGGAGGAGTGACGGACCGGACGCTGGAGATACTTAGGGGTCTTCTGCAACATCCCGATAAACTGCGCGACCCGCTGGATATAGGCGAGATTCTCTTCTCCAGCGGCAACACAAAGGACGCCGTACCGTTCTACCGGGAGGCGCTGAAGCGCGCGGATCCGAATGACGTCAGTTTGTTACGGGATAGGGCCTGGATCATGCTTCAAACGGGCAACTGCCTGTGGGATGATGATCCGGCTGCAGCGGCCCGGGTGTACAAGCAACTTCTGGTAGAACAGCCGAATTCAGCGTGGGCGGAACTGGCCCAAGCCCAGATTGAGTTGATCGCATGGCGTCTCAAGGAGAATCCGGATGAACTGATTAGTGAACCGCCACATGTCGATAGTCCGCAGTCTTCGGGACTCTCACCGCAGAATCGACGTTAGGTGACATGAGCATGAACAAACGAGAAGACATTGCAAACGTACTGATTGCCGACGACGATCCCGGTGTGGCCGAACTGATGCTCAAGATCCTGGCACGGAAGGGCATCCGCGGGCATCTGGTCGGTGACAAGGAAAGCGCGCTCGCCTTTGTTGAAAAGGGTCGTTGTGATTTTTTGTTCACAAGCGACGTGATCAACCCGCGAACGAGGGTGTCCGGGCGGCCCCACGATGGCTTTGATCTGCTGGCCGCTCTCAAGGCCAACTGGCCGGAATTGCCTGTGGTGATGATGACCCAGGCCCATCCTCCCGACTCGCAGAGTCACCAAAGCGTTGTCGAGACGACCGTCAAAGCCATTCGACAAGGCTGTTGTGATCTTCTGATTAAGCCGCCTGATGCCCAAAAGATAGAGACATTGCTGGACACGTTCTTACCGAACCACAGTGTCTCAACGGCAGCTTCGGCTCACGAGGATACGCATTGCCTTTACAGAATCATCGGGCGCAGTCCGAACCTCGTTCAGGCCATCGGCTTGGCGAAGAGGGTCGCCCCAACCTCGGCACCCATTCTCATCACCGGCGAAAGCGGAACGGGCAAAGAGCTGATGGCTTACCTGATCTACCGAGAGAGCAAGAGAGCCCAAAGGCCATATGTGAGGATCAATTGTGCGGCGTTGAGCGATTCGCTGCTTGAAAGCGAGTTGTTCGGCCACGAGAAAGGGGCCTTCACCGGTGCCCATGCCCGGCGCAAGGGCCGATTCGAAATGGCGCACGGCGGAACGCTTCTGCTTGACGAGATTGCCGAGACACCTATCAGCTTTCAGGCTAAGCTTCTGCGCGTGCTTGAACAACAGGATTTCGAGCGAGTTGGCGGAAATGAGAGCGTGAAAGTGAACGTGCGCGTCATAAGTACAACGAACAAGAACTTGCTGCACGAGATTAAGCGGGGCAAATTTCGTCACGATCTCTATTATCGGCTGAGTGGAGCGCGGCTAACCGTCTGTCCTCTGAGGCAGCGCAAAGACGATCTGCCGGACCTCGTGTGGTACTTCGTGAATCTCTATGCGCGCGAAGTGAACCGTCATATCACGAAGCTCGATCCTGCCATGATGGACATCTTTGCGAATTACGACTGGCCCGGCAATATTCGGCAACTTCGCAACGTCGTCCGAACGTCGCTGATCCTTGGTGTCGGTCAAACTCTGTCGCTGGCCGATGCTTCCTGGCTCTTCGATGAGCTACAGCCGTTAACAGTTGCTCAGGAACGTCGGACAAAAGGAGGATGGGTGATGGACGATGCGACGCCAGTCATCTCTGGCGGGACGTCTCTGGCAACGGACTCCGGACTGGGGGGTGTCCCTCTCGAGCAGATCGAACAACGGGCCATTCTGGATACGCTCCGTCAGACGGGCGGCAACCAAACGAAAGCTGCGAAGGTTCTGGGTATCAGCGACCGAACATTGCGTGACAGGATACACCGCTACCGGCGGGAAGGCTGTCTACAATCCGCGTGATCGTAAGACCCTTGTGAAGTAAGAATTGAGGTTGTAAATGGCAGACACGGATCAAGAGAAAGAACGCAAGGAACAGAACGCACAGGCGGAGCCGGGCCGTATGTCTTTTGTCAGCCGATACCTGCCGTGGATACTCATGGCTGTCATCATCGTCGTTTGCGCCGGCGCGGGCCTGGGACTGGGGCGACTGCTTGCAGGCTCTCGAGATGTGGGACTCGAGTCTCGGGACTCGGAACTCGATGGACAAGTCACGAGCGCCGAGTCCTTGATTTCAGATGGCGCTGAGGATTCAGAAAAGGTCTGGTACTACGATTTGGATCCCGTTGTGGCGAATCTCAATGAGCCGGGCGTGACGCGGTACGTTCGCGCGACGTTCATGCTCGAGGTCAGTTCGGAGATGGACAAGAAGAAAGGTGCTGCCTTTCTCGACGAAAAGAAGCCCGTCCTGATCAACTGGCTCACGGTCTATCTTTCCAGCCTGGGTCTCGAGGACATCCGGGGCGACAAGAATCTCAGGAGCATCCAGTTGCGCGTGTGTGAAGCCTTCAACGAGAAACTCTTTCCACACTCGAAGCCGCTGATAAAGCGCGTCTTGATTAAGGAATTTCCCGTACAATGAGCAGCAGTCCTAAGGACTCCTATCGGAGAGCCGCCCACAATTTGAGCAATGAGCGGATGCACCAGCTTCTTGCCGCTATCGGTTCCAGGCGGGATGAGGATCCGGCCCAAAGAGAGGCCCCGTCCTATGATTGGTGCCAGCCGCACTACTTCGGCACCCAGGAACTTGCCAAGCTCGATGATTTCACACGAAGGCTGACGATGGTGCTGGCTGAGAAGTTTCATGGTTTTTGTCGTAACAGGTTTGATGTGACCATTACCTCGACTACCTTCCATTTTGCGGGTGAGGTCTGCGCCCAAACGTCGAATGGCGAATCGATGGACTACCGCCTGCCCTTTGGCGCCGATCCGGAGCACGCGTGTGGGTTTCTGGGCATACCGGAGGAGACGGCGGTGGTCTGGGCAAGGCAGTTGCTTGGCGATTGCGAATCCGAAAACGGATCAGACAGGGCCTTGTCACAACTCGAAGAGTCCCTTTTATTGGACCTGGCATCGGCGTTGGTCGAGGTGTTCTCCGCGCTCGAGGCCCACGGCGGTTTGCATCCGGCGGGGCGTCTTCTCAGAGGACGGTGGCCTCTTGAGACGCACGATACGGAAGAACTCTGCAGAATCTCATTCGATGTAAACAGGTCCGGCTCGGAGGACGATTCGCAGTCCTATTTTCTGATCGCCTGCGAGCAGCTCAACTCCATCGTCGGCAGAGTGACACAAGGTCCCGCCAGGCCGCCTGCCGCGGAGACCTCGAAGGTCGTCCTTAGTCACCTGCAGAAGATGCCCATTGCTGTCACGGTTCAGCTTGTCTCGACTGTTCTGGCTTTCAGAGAGATTATGACTCTCCGAGTGAATGACGTTGTGTTATTGGATAAGAAGGTCGACGAGCCTGTAGATCTTATCGTAGACGGCCGAACGGTCTATCAGGGTTGGCCGGTGAAATCGGGCGGAAAGTACGCTGTGACGATAGTGCCGGCAACGCCTAGAGATGTCTCTTGAAATGTTGATCGAATGTCTGTGACTTGAAGGAAACGCAAACATGTCAGATGAAGGTCAGGCTGTACAGGAGCAGCAGAGTGGGCAGATGGACCCTTCCCAGTCCGGCAACCCCCAAATGAACAACGAAGGTATGGCGGATCAGTCTGGTAGTCCTCAGGCAAATAACGAAGTGCCGCCGGACCAGTCCGACAACGCCGGAGCAAATGGAGAAAACGCGGAAGAGCAGGCCGACATGAGAACGCAGGCGCAGTCCGTCGAGTTCTCGGAGGCGGTCGAGACGGAAGTCGCAGGTCCTGCTGGGAGCATCGACATCCTGCTGGACATGAAGGTTCCCATCACGGTGACAATCGGTCAGACCGAGCTACCTGTACAGCGCCTTTTGCGACTAGGCCATGGCTCGGTATTGAGACTCGATAAGTCCATCGATGAGCCGGTCGAGCTATATCTCAGAGACGCGAAGTTTGCCACCGGAAGCGTCGTGGTTGTGGACGGCCGGTTCGCCGTCAAGATCAAGCAGATTCTCAACCCGGCAACTCTGAAATGAATAAGGAAGACGTGACGAATCGTCTCCGCTGGTCGGAGGGGCGATCCGTCCGTTAATTAATTGCCAGGAAGGCGTTGGAATGGCAGGACACGTGAAATCGACTTCGTCAGGATCATCGGCATCGAGCGCCCTTGGCGCACCATTAGCACCGTATTGCAACATCGCGCTGGTGATCGGCCTGGTCACCGTCCTGGCCACGCTTTTGATCCGTCTGCCGACGCCGTTGTTAGACGTGCTGCTGGCGTGCAGCATATCCTTGGCCATCGCTGTCTTGGTTGTCACCCTGTCGTCGAAAGAGGCGCTTGAATTATCGACGTTTCCCTCGCTGTTGCTGTTCGTGACGCTGTTTCGCCTATCCCTTAACGTGGCTTCGACCCGGCTGATTCTTCTGCAGGGTGACGCGGGCAAGATCATCGAGACATTCGGCGATTTTGTCGCGGGCGGTAGCTTCGTTGTCGGCGTGGTCATCTTCCTGATTCTGGTCGTCATTCAGTTCATCGTCATTACCAAAGGCGCCGAGCGAATCAGTGAGGTCGCTGCCCGTTTCACGCTGGACGCCATGCCCGGCAAGCACATGGCCATCGACGCGGATCTTAATGCCGGGCTCGTCACCGAGGTTCAGGCCAACGAGCGTCGGGGGAAGATTGTCAAAGAAAGCGAATTCTACGGCGCGATGGACGGCGCCAGCAAGTTCATCCGGGGTGACGCCAAGGCGGGGCTGATCATCACTGCCGTCAACGTCATCGGCGGGATCGCGATGGGGTATTCTCGCGGCATGAACGTAGGGGGAGCGGTGAAAACGTATTCCATTTTGTCCATCGGTGACGGGCTTGTGAGCCAGATTCCATCGGTTATCATAGCCGTAAGCTCGGGTTTTCTGGTGACGAAGATATCATCGCGCTACAGTGTCGGCCAGGATTTATCCAAGCAGTTTCTCAAGACCAGTCAGCCTCTGACGATGGCCTCTTTCATTATCGCGGCAATGGCCCTCGTGCCCGGTTTGCCTAAGATTCCCTTCATTTTGTTGGGCGTGGGAACGGGTTTGCTCGGTCGGCTCGCGGCTCAGTCCGAGAAGGAACAAAAACAGCGGGGCGTGACTCCGCAGCCGAAAGCTGAGAAGGAGCCGGTCGAAGAACTCCTGGATGTTGACCGTATTTCGGTTCACGTCGGTGTTCGACTCATCGGTATGGTGGACCCGCGGAAAGACAGTGCCGTCTTTGACCGAATCAGCGCGCTGCGGAGAAAATTCGCCCAGCAGCTCGGCATGATCATTCCGCTGGTAAGGCTGCGCGACAACATCAATCTTAACCCTACCGCCTATGAGATCAGGATCGCAGAGCTGCCGGTGGCGAAAGGGTGGCTTGAGCCGGACATGTTCCTTGCCATGGACCCGGGCACCGTGCGGACCAAGGTCGAGGGCGTCGCTACGACGGAGCCTGTTTATGGGTTGCCCGCCCTGTGGATTGCGCATGCCGTGAAGGAAAAGGCGGAACTAAACGGCTATACCGTCATCGACCCTGAGTCGGTTTTCATTACGCACTTGTCCGAGACGATCCGAAAACACGCGGACGATCTGCTGACCCGCGAAGACGTGCAGCATCTTGTCGATAGACAACGCAAGAACCACCCGTCACAGGTCGGAGAAGTTGTCGGTCCTGATCGTGAGGTCTCGATTGGGTTGCTCCAGCGCGTGCTCAAGACGCTTCTGAGGGATGGCATTCCTATTCGTGAATTGAACGCCATTCTCGAATCGTTGGGAGAGAACGCTCCCAAGACCAAAAATGCCGCGGTCCTGACGGAGATGGTTCGCAAACGCCTGGCGCGGACAATTACTGAACTGTACAAGGATGACAATGGTGTGATTACCGCCATCACGTTTGATCCCGCGCTGGAGCACCAAATGGCCTCCACTCTGCGTCAAGAGGGGGAACTGGTAAGCTTGGCCCTACCTACTGACCAAGCTATGGAGGTCAGTCGAAGGGCCACCCAGGCTTGGAAGGCCGTGATGGATAAAGGCAACGACAAGGTCGTTTTGCTGTGTGATTCAAGACTGCGTTTGCCGCTTGCGGCTATGCTGTCGCGGGCTGTGCCTCTGCTTCCGGTTGTGGCGTACGACGAAATCGTGCTGGGAACCGAAGTGCAGCCAGTCGGGACGATATCAATCCGACCGCTCGAGTCGAGGCAGGCTAAGGAGACGGAACTTGCCGCGGCCTCGAAGTGATAGGAAAGATGAAGGAATTGATTGTTGAAGGGATTGCATGAATATGCCCGACGCGCACGTCCAACTAGTCAATAGTCAGCTGTAAATAGTCAATAACAAGGAATCGCTCATGCCGTTACACGTTCGTTCAATTGCGATGAAGATTGCCGTGGTATGTTTCTTTGTTTTGGGTTTCATCGCCCGAATGAGTAGGCTTTCATCGGCTGTCTGCTGCAAGAGGGCGTTGATTGGCGCCCTGGTTGCGTACATCGCGGGCGCGTGGGCAGCAAAGGGGATTAATGCCATTCTAGTTCGCGCGATGGTCGAGAACCAAGTGAAGCGGGAGGCGCATTCTGTGTTGGGGGATAGTCGTGACTTGGATTACGAGGGCGAAGCCAGTGGCCGTGGGAGCTGACAGCACCTGTCAAGACCGGCTCGCCGAGGAGAGCCGAGAGCATCTGAGTAGCGCCGCGCTCCGTGCGTACGGCGATCAGATAACGTCCGATCAGCGAGACCTGGAAAACGAGCGGATCGTTGAGAATCTGCCTATGGTTCGCCGGATAGTCGCACAGGTGGTTTCCTATCTCCATCCTCCGTTGTCGTTTGAAGATATGGTCTCGGCGGGGGCCGTCGGGCTCGTCAGGGCCGCCCGTGATTACGACCCGGCTCATCAGACGGAGTTTCAGACGTATGCCTACATCCGAATCAAGGGAGCGATTCTCGATGAGCTGAGAGACTGGTCCTTCATTCCTGCAAATCTGAACAAGCGGATTCGCGACGCCCGGCGGCTTAGTCAGAAGATCCTCGTTGAGACCGGGATTGCGCCCAGTGACACCGAGTTGGCTGAGAGACTCGGAGTTACTCTTGATGAGCTTTACGAAACGTTCGAGAATGCCAGGGCCCGACATTTCGCCTCGCTCGACGGCTTCGCGGACGACTCGCCCGCGCTAGGACAATTCCTGGCGACTGGCTGCGCCGTTACTCCTGATGCGGAGATGGAGCGGGCGGAACTTATAGAGAAACTGGCCGGAGCAATACAGGGCTTGAACGGCAGGCAGCGGCAAGTCATTTTGCTTTATTACCAGCAACAGCTGACGATGAGACAAATCGCCGATATTCTCGAATTAACCGAATCGCGTGTCAGTCAACTGCACGCAAGCGCCTTATTCGTTTTATCCGTTAGATTGGGACAATGGAAAGATGTCAGACTATGATTCTAATTCAATAGCGCCTGTCCAGGGTTTGCAGACCATCCCGGGCCTGAGTTCCGCAGGTCGGCGCAAGGAAGGCAAACGTCGCCAGCAACTGCGCCAAGAGGAAGACAAATCGGCCGAAGACAAAGAGAATCGACCGCAAACGCCAACTGAAGACCAGGACGGTCCGGCTGGCGGAAAAATCGACTACTGTGCCTGACGACCGTTCAGCAGCAACTATACTTCGTCCGTTAGAGGAGTCACAAGGCAAATGACAGGAACCTCTGGAAGGATTCTGAGAGGCGAGGACGTCATATTCGACGGCCAATACCTTCTTGGTGTGGGATTAGCCGAAATCGCCGGAGCGGTGCCGCAGCAAAAGAACGCCACATCAGCCCCGACGCGAGTACGCATCGTGCAGAATCATTCACAATACGCCGTCCTAGAAGTGACCTGTACTTGTGGCAAAACGATGCACTTAAGGTGCGAATATGCAAGCACGCAAGCGCCCAACGTTGCTCAAACGCCGGATGGTGCGCCCGTGGTATCCGGCTAACTGAAATAGATGGAGGCAAAGACCATGCAAAAGAAGATGAAGACAATCATGATCGTGCTGTTATTGGTGCCGACGTTCTTGCTTGTCGGCTGCTCCTCGGTGCCACAGCCGGTACGGCCCGCCGTCGCACCTCACCTTGTCGAAATGCAGCAGAATGATTCAGTGGCAAGAAGATTTCAGGAATCCAACTCGCAAACGCCGTCGCCCGTAGAATCGGCGATAGAGTTATCCAAAAGATACGCCAAGCTCTCAGAGGAGGCGGCTTCGTTGCGGCAGCAAAACCAGGGCATCTTGGTTAAAAATCAGCGGCTCAATGACCAAGTTGTCGCTCTGGGGGCTCAGCTCAAGCAGGCCCAGAAGGAATTGGGAGAGGCAAACGATCTCCTGATCGAAATGCGCATCGAGCTGAATACCTGGAAGAGTGACATCCTCGGCTTTCGCGAGGAGATGCGCGACGCCCAGACGGCGCAACTGGAGGCGCTGTTCAAGATACTTAGACTTCTGGGCGGCCAGGTCACCGCGGATGCAGGAGACGACGGCCCCCGTCCCACAAAAGCTTCGGGATCGTCGATCGGCTCAGCCGTTGCCTCAGTCAATCATCCTGACCGACCCTAGTTGCTGAAGATTGCAGGTTCCGACAGATAGAATGGATGGCTCGAAAATGATATCATCGTCTCCTTGTCTTTATCGCTCGACGCGCGCCAGGCGGCACTCGGGGCGATGCGCAAGAATCTTGCTTAGATGGGTGCGGTTTGCGGCGTTTCTTATCTTGCCCGTGGTCATACCAGGCTGCAACGACGCTCAGACTCCCTCCGGCGTGCAAAGATTCTATTATTTGAATCCGCACAAAACACTCAACACGCTAGGCAGAGTAGCCATCGTCGAGTTGGACAACGAATCAAGCTACGCGCAGATTTCGACCGACGTCACGGAAATGCTTTTCCAAGCGCTTCAGAAGAAGCAGGTTTTCGGCTTGAGTATTGTGCGGAGGCACGATCCTTCCTGGCGCAGCCTGCAATTGGAGGGGGACTCAACGTATGACCTTAATCAAATACTCACGATTCGGAAGACGTTGAAGTGCGATGGCGTGTTGCTCGGAACCGTCACCGACTTTCGGCCCTATCCACATATGTCCATAGGGCTGCGCCTAAAGCTCCTGGACCTCAAAGACGGTCAACTGGTATGGGCACTCGAGCAGGTTTGGGATGGTGCCGATAAAACCACCGAAAAACGTGCCAAGAGCTATTTTAGGTCCGAGAAGGCGACGGGCCATGGACCCTCGCCTGAGCCCTTGTTAACCGTCAGTCCGCTTGAATTTGTCAAGTTTGTCAGCTACGAGGTGGCTCAAACGCTATAGAGCTCGCGCGGATTGATGCTCGGTATTCGAGGGCCGAATCCCGAAGCAACATTCGTGAAAAATGCTAAAGTTTCTGTGAAAATCCACGAAAATAATAGCGGATCGGAAGTTTTGAGAGATAAAGTAGGACGATGCTAAAGCCAATTGATACAAATCAGCCGCCGCTTGAGCCGGGTTCGTCGGCCGGGCCGTCGGCGAACGGATATGGCCCTGCCGGGCTTCGTCCGGATAATGATGTGGACGTTTCCTTGCGAGTTGACTATGCTTCTCTTATCGAGAAGGCCTCGCAGCAGCCCGAAGCGGATGCTCAAATCGTCCAGCGGGCAAGGGAGATGCTCTTGTCCGGCCGGCTCGAAAGCCCGCAGAACATCCGAAAAGCTGCGGAAAACATCGTGAAATTCGGAATTTAAACGATTCGGAACGAATTCCGCGCATTAACACAAGCGCGCAGCACCACCGCCGTTCGTCCCCGCAACATCTCGTATCTGAATGGTCGCTCAATGACGCGGCTTTTTTCTCGTCCTCATTGGCGTTTTGCCAGCTAAGCGCGCCGTTTCCTTCAAGCCCACTGACTCTCATCCGGCCGGTTGCCCGGCTCGCGTACATCGTTTATAATCAGCGAGAATGCTGAATCAATAGCTGGAAAATCAGGAGAAACACACATGAAATCCTACGGAAAACCTCAGTTGTCTGCACAATCCAATCCGGCCGGACGTCCAAAAGGGTTGTGCTCGTGGCACGGTCTGGTACTGATCTTGTGTGCGATAGTTTCACCGCATGCTCAGTCTCGTGCCCAAGACACTTCGGGATCGATGGTCTACCTGGATCCGTCGAAGCCTATCCACGTACGGGTCGAGGACTTGCTGCGACGCATGACGCTGGAGGAGAAGATAGGACAGATGAACATGCCCTGCGCCTATCTGAGAGTCTTCGGCAGAAACCACGAGGAAGGTCTTGAGGTGGCGAAAAAGTTCACCGAAGGCACGTTGAAGGAGGGCATGGGACCCGGCGGAGGCTTCTTTACGCTGGCTAACACCATTCTCGACCAGGGGACCGAGCAGCAGGCGAACGTGTTCAACAGCCTCCAGCAAATTGCGACGCAGAAGACCCGCCTGAAAATCCCGCTTCTTGAGACCGAAGAGGGAACGCACGGACTGATGTGCTCCGACTCGACGATCTTTCCCGAAGGCCTGGCCATCGGTAGCACGTGGGACCCCGATCTGGTACAGAAAATCTACACGATCGCCGCGAGGGAGGCCCGGGCCGTCGGGATTCACCAGCTTTTCACGCTCGTTATCGAGCCGATACGAGATCCCCGCCTGGGGAGGAACCAGGAGGCTTTCAGCGAGGACCCTTACCTGGTTTCCTGTATCGCCCGAGCGATTGTAAAGGGGATTCAGGGGGACGACATATCCGCACCGGATAAATGCGTCGCCGGCTTTTGCCACTACCCCGGGCAGAGCCAGCCCGTGAGCGGGCTTGAACGAGGCGCGATGGAAATTTCGGAACGAACGTTGCGCAGCGTCTTTTTGCCTTCGTGGGAGACGGCCATCAAGGAAGGGAGAGCGTTGGGAGTCATGGCCACCTATCCGGCTATCGACGGCGTCGCGACGCATACTTCTTCGCATCTCCTGACGGACATTCTCCGGCACGAATTCGGTTTCGAAGGTCTCGTACTCTGTGAAGGGGGCGGTTTGAGCACACTGATATACGAGGGTTTCGCCAAGGATCAGAAGGAAGCGGGGATTCAGGCGCTGAATGCCGGCGTCGACGTGGGCATTTCTTACGAGGACGCCTATCAGAAACCGCTTGTGGAAAGCGTTCGGGAAGGGCTGGTCTCCGAGGACCTTGTTGATCGCGCGGTCAGGCGAATTCTCAGGCAAAAATTCCGGCTGGGCCTGTTTGAACGACCTTTCGTAGACGTCAAGCGGGCCAAGACTATTGTCCATCGAAAAGAGCACCAGGACGTAGCCTATCAAGCCGCAAAAGAGGCTATCGTCTTGCTGAAGAACGAGAACAAATTGTTGCCCTTGAACAAAGACGTCAAATCGATTGCGGTCATCGGCCCCAACGCCGATCAAGAGAAGAATCAATTGGGCGACTACACCGCGCTAAACGTGACGCAGCACATTGTCACGATACTCGAAGGCATCAAATCGAAAGTCGGCGCGAGCACGACCGTCCGCCACGTTCGAGGATGCGACGTTGTGGGCGAGGACTTGAACGAGATCAAGCAGGCGGCCGAGGCGGCAAGCCAATCCGACGTGGCCGTCGTTGTCGTGGGCGAGAATGAATGGCGCACGCCCGGCAAGAAGGGAACTGACGGCGAAGGCTATGACGCCGCCACGCTGGAATTGACCGGCATGCAGCAGGACCTGGTCAAAGCGGTCTACGCCACCGGAACGCCGACGGTCGTCGTTCTCGTCAACGGGCGACCCTTAGCGACGCGCTGGATCGCCGCGCACGTGCCTGCCATCGTCGAGGCGTGGTGTCCGGGAGAGAAGGGAGGCGCCGCCGTGGCCGACGTGCTGTTCGGCGACTATAACCCGAGCGGGCGTCTGGCCATCACCATCCCGAGACACGTGGGACAACTGCCCGTCTACTACAACTATCCTCCGTCCAAGAAGTACTGGCTCGAACACGCCTGGGGCAAGGCCTACGTCGATATGGACCCCACGCCGCTGTATGCTTTCGGTCACGGACTGAGCTATACCACCTTCAAATACAGCGATCTTGAAATCACACCGAAGGAAACGGGCCGGGGCGGCAAGGTGCACGTTAACGTCACGGTAACGAACACCGGCAGCCGGGCCGGCACGGATACCGTGCAGCTCTATATCAATGATCCCATCAGCTCAGTCTCCACGCCTGTCAAAGAGCTGAAGGGCTTCAAGAAGGTCTCGCTGGAGCCGGGCCGGACCGCCAGGGTCCGGTTTGAATTAGGGCCTCAGCACTTGTCTCTCGTCAATCGTCATCTTGAGACGGTCGTGGAACCCGGCGAGTTCATAGTGATGATCGGCCACAGCAGCGACGACATCGCGCTGCAGGGCACTTTCAATATTAGCGGCGAATCCTGATAGGAAGGAGTGGCACCATGACCAGGCTGATAAAGAGAATCCAGTGTTCGTTTTTGCTGATTGTACTCTTGCTGGCCCTTCCCCTGTATGGCGGCTCCGCGATCAAGGTCGGCGTCGGGAAGACGGACATTACGCCCACGGAGCCGATGATGCTCTATGGCTACTCCGCGCGGACGACGCCTTCCATCGGGGTTTACGATCCGCTGTTCTGCCGGTCTGTCGTGTTTGACGACGGCGCGACCAAGGCGGCTATCGTCTCGCTGGATTCCGGCACGATTCCCCAGGGCAACTGGCCGGAGAGGATCCGCACACACCTTGCTAAGGAGTATGGCGTCGACCACGTTCTTCTGGCCGCGACTCATTCTCACGCGGCCCCCAAGCTCGGAACGCACGACAAGCCTATTGCGTGGAATGAGGCGATCGCCGGAAAGATCTACAAATCGGTGCAAATGGCATTGACGAAGATGCAGCCAGCCCATTTCAAAGTCGGAGCCGCCAAAGCCGACATTACCTACGACCGACGCGTCGTCGGCGAGGATGGGCGCGTGACGATGCTCTGGCAAGACCATGATCGAAAGCCCACCAAGCCGGTCGATCAGCGTATCGGCGTGCTCTGCATCCAAAACGCGGCTAACGAGCCGATTGCGACGCTGGTTCATTATGCCTGCCATGCCGTGATCTCCAGCAGTAAGAGCAATCGTGTCTCCGCCGACATTCCCGGCGCCGTCTGCGCCTATGTGGACAGAGCCGTCGCAGGAGAATGTGTCTTCCTCCAGGGCGCGTGCGGAGACGTCAATCCCTATCTTGCGGGCTATCTCCGCGAGGACCCGGCAGCCTACGAGGCGATAGCCAGAGAGGGCGAGAAAGTCGGGCGGGAAGTTGTTGAAGCCGTCCATCGGGCCACGCCGGTCGAGCAGGACGATTGGACGATTCATTACCAGCAGAAGACGGTTTCGTTCGGGCTTCGCCATCCGGTCAGTGACAAGAGGATGCAGGATTTGCTGCATGGCTTTTTCAGCGAAGAAGGGCTCAAACGCTTCCTCGCATCCGATCAGAAGCTGCAGGCGGACGTCTCAATCCTGACGCTCGGCAATGCGATTGCCTGGGGCGGCTTTCCGGGCGAGTTCTTCGACGATTTTCAGGTCGATCTCAAGAAAAGGTCGCCCGTGGCGAACACGTTCTTCGTCGGTTACTGCAATGGCATGTACTCGTACTTTCCCACCATCGAAGCGGCGGCGGAAGGGGGCTACGGCGCCTCCTACGGCCTCCTCGCCGAGGCCGGCACAGGTGAGCACATGGTCGATCAGGCCGTCATTGGGCTTTATCAGTTGGTGGGGAAGCTCTGAGTCTACAGAGCAAAGTACCGGTGCGTAGGAAAAGACAACTCGAATAGCAAAGGAGCTTTTCATGGAGAATGGTTGGCCGAGCGGATTTCCGGGTATCAACTGGCTGGGCCGGGAGGAAGAAGAGGCGGTTGTCGATGTCG
Source organism: Sedimentisphaerales bacterium (assembly GCA_037381725.1). GTDB lineage: Bacteria > Planctomycetota > Phycisphaerae > Sedimentisphaerales > Anaerobacaceae > JAFGTG01. The sequence continues at coordinate 12,477 of JARRQQ010000011.1, read as the reverse complement.
TGCGTAAAGGCGCGTTGTTCAGGTATTACGGTCCCCAGGTTCCCACACACGTGGAGCAGTTGGAAGAGTATGCGCGCGCCTTCTACGACGTTCGCCACGCTCTGGCCGTCAACAGCGGCACCGGCGCCTTGTTCACAGCCATGTCCGCTCTCGGGATCGGCCCGGGCGATGAGGTCATTGTCCCCGCCTTTCTGTGGGTGGCCACGGTGACGGCCATCGTTCAGAGCAACGCCATCCCGGTCCTTTGTGAAGTGGACGACAGCTTCAATATGGACCCGGCCGATCTGGAGAAAAAGATCACGTCGCGTACGAAGCTCATCGCGGTCGTCCACATGGCGGGCACACCGTGTGACATGGAAGCGATCATGCGGCTGGCCGACAAACCCAATGTCCCCGTGCTCGAGGATTGCGCGCAATGCAACGGCGGCTCGTTCAAGGGGCAAAAAGTCGGCACGTTCGGGAAGGTGGGAATCTACAGCCTCCAGATCAACAAGAACGTCACCGCCGGTGAAGGCGGGCTACTCGTCACCAACGACGACGACCTTTATACTCGTCTCGTGGCCGCTCACGATCTTGGCGTTCCTTGGAAGAAGAGCCAGCCGGATGAGGGCAGTCAGGTCCGCCTCTGGGGACAGGGCCGACGGATGGGAGAGCTGGCGGGCGCCGTCGCCAACGTCCAGTTGCGAAAGCTCCCCGACGTCGTCGCACACATGAGGGCCTCCAAGCAGCGGATAAAAGAGATGCTTGGGGATCTTGAAGGCGTTTCATTTCGCCGACTCAATGATCCCGATGGTGACACGGGTCCGTTTCTTATACTGACACTCGATAGTGAGTCGCGCGCGGTCCGCTCCGCACAACATCTGGCAGAGAGCGGCGTGGAAAACGCCTTCCACTTGTCGGCCTATGGCTTGCACATCTATCACAATATCCGTTCTCTGGTGGAGAAGGTCCCGCTCTCGCCGGCGGGCAATCCGTGGTCGCTGCCCCAGAACGCAGAAAGCATCTTCGAATACGGCAAAGGCGCGTGCCCTACGAGCGACGACCTTTTCGACCGTTCGATCATTATCACTATCCCGTCGCGCCTGACGACCGAGCAGGAAGGGAAAATGGCGAAGGCCATCAGGAACGCCGTTGTCGCTGACGTGGGCGCTTAGTGTTTTTGTCTGCAGAAGGAAACCGTTGTGAAACTGAGCTATCTTGACTATCTGGTGTTCATCTTTTACGTTGCGGCTGTCGTACTCATCGGATTCTGGGTGGCTCGCCGGGAGAAAAAGACCTCCAGGCACTACTTCCTGGCCGGCAACAGACTGCCCTGGTTTGCCATCGGCACGTCGCTGATCGCTTCGAGCATCTCGACCGAACAGTTCATCGGCGAGGTCGGCTTCGCGTACCGTTACGGTATCGCCGTATCGAACTGGGAGTGGAGCGTCTTCCCGGCTATGACCATTATGATCGTTTTCTTCGTGCCGTTCTATCTTCGCAGGCAGATCAGTACGATGCCGGAATGGCTCGAACACCGGTTCGGCCCGTCCAGCCGATTCACCTTCGCTATTATCACCATCCTGTCCTACGTCTTCATCAACTTAGCCGGCGTCCTGTATGCAGGCGGCCTGGCCTTGCACACTATTGTCCTGGCGGTCGTCGCCGGCGGGTATACCGTCGCGGGCGGTCTGGCTTCGGTTGTCTGGACCGATCTGTTCCTGGCCTTTTTGTTGCTCGGTGGCGGATTGCTCGTATTCTATCTCGGCCTGCACGAAGTCGGAGGCTGGGAAGCGATGCGCGGCACCGGCGACCGGGCGCATCTGATCCTCCCGGCCAGTCACCCCGAGCTGCCCTGGACCGGTATGCTCGTGCTCGTCTTTTCAACGAATCTCTGGTACTACGCCACGAACCAGTACATCAACCAGCGCGTTCTCGGCGCCAAGAGTGAATGGGACGCCCGGGCCGGCGTCATCTTCGCCGGCTTCCTCGGCCTGTTCCTGACTTTGGCCGTGTGCTTTCCCGGCGTGATCGCATTCCGCCTGTTCCCGAATCTGGAAAATCCCGATCAGGCCTATCCCAAAGTCGTCAGCCACCTGATTGGCCCGCTCGGCTTCGGCATCCGCGGCCTCGTTTTCGCCGCTCTGATTGGCGCGATCATGTCCACGATCGATTCGTTAGTCAATTCGTGCTCAACCGTCCTGACTATCGACTTCTACCAACGTTTGTGGAAGCCGTCCGCCACCGAGCGCGAAATGATTCGTGTGGGCCGTTACACCGCGGCGGCGATCCTGATCCTGGGCATGTTGTGGACGCCCGTCGTCGGTCGATGGGACACGCTGTTCGGCTATTTCCAGGAGTGCTGGTTCTTCATGGCGGTTCCCATCGTCGTGGTATTCGTCTCGGCTTTGCTGTGGCCTCGCTCGAACAACTTCTCCGCCACGGCCACCTTGCTGCTGTGCATCCCGATGACTTTGCTGCCGGCCATCCTGAAAGAGCTGCACATTGATACCAACTCATTCGTCCTGGCCGGCATCCTATTAGTTCCCGTTGTCGCCTTCCACGTCGCAATGACCTACGTGCGTCGCGCTCCCGATCCGGCCAGGGTCAGCCATTGGATCTGGAAACGGCACATGCTCTTTCTGCCCCCCGAGGAGAAAGCCGGTCCCAATCCGTGGTACAAAAACCTCGTGCTCTGGTGGGCTCTCGTGACCGCCGCTTACGTCGTCATCTATGTCATCTTCTGGTAAGGGTGGCACACTGAAGCCGACGGAGGGATGCCAGGAATTCCTTTGGCAATCCTCATTTCTCGCCGATGTCTTTTCAACATTCGACGGCCAAATCGCGAAAAGTCTGACTCGTGATTCTTCCAGCTTATGATATAATTTGTCCATTGGTGACGATTATGATTCGAGCCTGTGCTGTCATCTTGCTTGCCTTGTCTTGCTGCGGGGTAGCCGTCGCGCTGGCGCCCGATGAGATATTGGTTGTGGCAAATGAAGATGCCGCGGAGTCTATGCAGATAGCGCGGTACTATTGCCAGCGCCGCGGCGTGCCGGAAGAGAACATTCTCCCTCTGCCCTTGGGTGCGAGGCTCAACGATATGATCAGCCGGGAGGATTACGATAAGAAGCTTGTGGGGCCGATACGGCGGCAATTCGTCACGCACAAGCTCTTCGGCAAGATCAAATGCCTGCTTACGATCTACGGCGTGCCCTTCACGGTGGGAAGACGAGGTCCGTTGAAAGGCATGGAGAGCGAGCTCGAAGAGCTCCAACAGCACGGCCAGACCGATCTGGCGAAGCTGAAGGTTAAGATAGATCGGATTAGCGGCGGCGAAACAAACGCCTCGGTGGATAGCGAGCTGTCGATGTTTCTTGTCGGACCTTATGAATTGTATCGCTGGCAGCCGAATCTGCTCAAAGCCGGGACGCCGGATCTGGGTTTTCAAACGCTGATGGTGAGCCGGCTTGACGGGCCGGGCGCAGACATTGCCAAAGGCCTCGTGGACAAGGCGATCAGGGCGGAAGAGACGGGTCTCGACGGCGTGGCCTACGTCGACTCCCGCGGCCTTACAGGCAGGAGTCAGTACGCCCACTACGACCTGTGTTTGCGGAGCTTGGCGACCTTGACTGCGAAGCAGACGAAACTCCCCGTCGTCCAGGAGCCAACGGCGGAGTTGTTCAAGCCGGGCGCCTGTCCGCGAACGGCTCTGTATTGCGGCTGGTACAGCGTCGGCAGGTATGTCGATGCCTTTGATTTTGTCGACGGGGCGGTAGGCTATCACATTGCGAGCGTGGAGGCAGCGGGCCTTCGCGATTCGGACAGCACGCGCTGGTGCCCGGCCATGCTCCGGGACGGCATTACCGCCACCCTCGGTCCCGTAAGCGAGCCTTATCTTCATTCATTCCCGGAGCCGCAAGCATTTTTTGCGGAGCTGTATGAAGGCCGGTGTCTGGTCGAGGCGTACTATCGCACCAAACCGTTCAATTCATGGCAACTGCTTCTGATAGGTGATCCTCTGTACAGACCCTTTGCAAAGCATTGAGGTGATTCGGGACTCGGGACCCGGACGACGAGCCACGGACTCTACTGTTTTTTATGCCTCAGATGCCATTCACGGCGTCGAGCATGGCCACGATGTTTTCGGGTGGGACGTTGGCGAGGATATTGTGAACCTGCTGAAAGACAAAGCCGCCGCCGGGCGCGAGGACCCGGACTTGGTTTCTGACGTGCTCGGCTACCTGCTCGGGGCGCGCGTTGGGAAGGACCTCACGGGTATCGCACCCGCCGCCCCAGAAGGTCAGGTCGCGGCCGAACTCGGCTTTCAATTCCGCCGCGTTCATGCCGGAGCACGTGATCTGAACCGGGTTAATGGCGTCGAGGCCTACCTCGATGAGGTGGGGGAGGAGCTCACGGACGCCGCCGCAGCAATGGAGCATGACTTTGACGTCAGCTAACTCTTTTGCGCGGTTCCAGAGGGTTTGGTGGCGCGGCTTGAAGAATTCACAGTACATGCGAGGGCTGAGCATGGGGCCGGTCTGCATGCCGAGATCATCACCGAAAAGGATGATGTCGGTCGAGGAGCCGACGGCCCCGAGGAACGTTTCAAGGTTCGCCAGGTGGATCTCCACTAAGCGGTCGAGGAAGCGATGGGCCTTCTTCGGCTCGGCGGCCAGAAGCATGAAGAAATTGTCGGCGCGGTAGAAGAACTGGCCCATCTCGAAGAGGTTGCCGCCGAACAGACCTATGATCGCGCGGTCCGTGTTCTCGCGCAACCGTTTGGCGCCCCGGCTGAGCGTTTGCGTATCGACGGGGCCGGGCGGGGCCGCCACGCCGGTCCACATACACTCGCCGAACAACGAAGCCTCGATTTGGTCTTCCTCGGATTCCGCCAACGGGAAGTGCGTTTGTTCGAAGTATAACGTGCCGTCGGGCATGTGGGCGATGACTCTGCCGGAATCCGACAGGATAACCCACCGGTCGGCTCGGCGCTCGACGTTCGTCCAGGCAGGAATGAGACAATCGGTGCCGTCGGGAAGAGTCCAGGGTTTCCACGCCTGACTGTCGAGGGCGAAGCCTCGCCCCATCTCAATACAGTCCACGCCGAAGCGATCCAGCACGTCGTCGTCGACAATCGCAAGCTGCTGGATCACGTCATAGACGCGCACGGGTCTCGGCTCGAGCCCAAGGATCTTTCGCAACCGGGGGTACGTCATCGCGGCGATGCCGGAGGAACGATGGCCGGACAGGTCGATGGGCACGCGGTCCGGTTCGACGTGGTTCAGTGCCGCCAGGACTCTTTCTCTGGATGTCATAGCTCGTCTCGATTTTGGATTCTCATTGCGCCTTGATTATAGTCCATTTGCCGAGTCCGACAACAAGGATTTATGATTCACGATTTATGATTTGCGAATGAGGTCTTCGGCACCACCAGCCAAATCGTGATTCGTAAATCGACAGGGGGCCTTGCGTGGCCGTTACCCACCCGTTATGATAGACAGTTGCTTTGGCATGGAGTGCCGTTTGTAGTGACGCCGTCAGGCGTTATCAGTAGCATGGGTGTCCCATCCATGATTTCGGATCACGGGCAAGTCCCCAGGACCCTTTGCGGGGATGCCCGTGTTACGTGATGCGTTCACGGGCACACTATGAGCAGTATCTTAGGAGTTCCAAAATGTCTCGTCACCATATCAATCGTGTTGCGTCCCTCATCCTCATGTTGTCCGTGGGTCGGCTCGCGTTTTCGGCCGATGGGAGCATCTCGGCCCAGCCACCATCATTCACCTCCGGGAGCCTGGTCCGGCAAATTCTGGCGGATTCCAATCTGCCACAAGTCTTGAGCAAGGCCAAGAGCCTATTGCGAACTGGCTTCACGGCTGGCAGTGGTTATGGCGAGGTATGGATTCGCGATCTTAACACTTTCATCGAGTTGTCGCTTCAGGTGAATGACCCCAACCTGATCCGTGAGGCCTTGTTGACCTTCTTCAAGTTTCAGGGGCCCCAAGGGGACATCGTGGACGGTTACATCCCGAAAGCTCGGGGCAACGTAGGCTACAAATACCGCCGATCATCTCTTGCGCCGGAGTTTCTTGCCCATAAGAACACCGTGGAGACGGATCAGGAGTCTTCGCTCGTCCAGGCGGTACGGAGGTACGTCGCCATTACGAAGGATTCTTCTTTTCTCGACGAGAAAGTTGATGGTCTGACTGTCCGCAAGCGTTTGGCCCGAGCGCTCGACTACGTGCTCGCGCATCGGTTCGACAGTCAATATGGCCTCGCGTGGGGCGCTACCACCGCCGACTGGGGCGACGTGCAGCCGGAGCACAAGTGGGGCGTGGAACTCGATGACAATTCCCACCAGGCGCTCGATATTTACGACAACGCTATGTTCCTCATCGCGATCGACGACTATCTGGCGCTCAGGGGCGACGCCGGAGCAGACTCGGCCCGCTGGCGTCGGGTGAGAGACGACCTTCGGGCCAGCGTGCGAAAGTATCTCTGGGATGCGGACCGGCGGAAGTTCCGACCCCACGTCTACCTCGAAGGCTCACCCTTCCCGAGCACTTTTGACGAGGCGGCGGTCACCTACCACGGCGGCACGGCCTTGGCGATTGAAGCGGGCCTGCTCACACGGGGAGAAATCCGGGATTCGCTCCGGCAGATGCTCGACGATGTGCGACGCGCCGGGGCCGCCTCCATCGGCCTGACCCTATACCCGGCCTATCCGAAAGGCAGCTTCAAGAACCCGCAAATGGCTCCGTATTCTTATCAGAACGGCGGCGACTGGTCCTGGTTCGGCGGGCGCATGATCCGCCAACTTATCCGGTACGGATTCGTTGAAGAGGCCTACCGCGAGCTCAAGCCGATGACGGCGAGAGTGTTGCGTCACGGAGACTTCTATGAATGGTGGTCGTTGGACAATCAGCCCCGAGGCTCGAAGCAATATCGCGGTTCGGCGGGCGTTCTCGGAATGGCCATCGTCGATCTGCTCGCGTGGGCCGAGCAGCATCAGGCCGATTCGGCCGGGCAGATGACTCTTTGGAAAATCGGCAAGACCGATGGGAACAACGCGGAATTTGCGCTGGCGCCGGGTGGCTGGTCGCGCTACAAGAACGATGGTTTCTACGTGGTGGGTGAGTCGGAATCGAAGAGGGACTGGCCGTACGTGCAGCCCGGGCTCGCGGATAGTTGGGCCGGTTCACAGTCGCACACCTTCATCGTGCTCTTCGGCCTAAAGGCCCCGCCGCCGGGCGATTGCCATCTCACGTTGAATCTCATTGATACGCATAGCACGAGTCCACCGAGAGTGCGCATCGAGGTCAACGGCCATCCATTCGAGCGGTCTTTGTCAGCGGGTGCAGGAGACGCTTCTGTCAACGGCGAGCCGGGCAAAGGCAGGCGATGCAAACTCGACGTGACGTGCCCCGCGAACCTGCTCATGACGGGTGACAACGAGATTAGAATCACGACCCTGAAAGGCAGTTGGATGCTTTACGACTCGGTAGCGTTCGCTGTCCCCAAAGGTGTCGTGATGGATGACGTGCAATCGCGAACGCTCATCGAGGAGGCGATGCCCATACGAGCGTTGGAGCAGCAGGGCGGCCGGATGTTCCAGCCGGTCTCGGTGAGCCTGCGGCATTTCGGCAAGGATAGCGATGCTGTCGTGCGTCTTGGCGAC
>JARRQQ010000011.1:0-4807 GCA_037381725.1 Sedimentisphaerales bacterium | reverse complement strand
GGCAGATGCGGTACAGAGCGAAGCGAAGCGGACGGTCACGGTCGCTGTGGATGGCAAGACGATTGCATCCCGCGAGGTCACGTTGAAGCCGGTTAGGAAGCTTACGGTCTACATCACGCCCCATTCGCATACTGACATAGGCTATACGGAGATCCAGACGGCCATCGAAAAGAAACAGGTGCAGAATCTCTTAGACGGTATCGCCGCCGCTAAGCGAACCGCGAGCTACCCTGAGGGTGCGCGTTTCGTCTGGAACGTCGAGGTACTGTGGGCGGCCGATCTGTACCTGAATCGACTCGACGAACAGCAGCGAGTGATGTTCCTCGACGCGGTCAAGAAGGGACAGGTCGTGCTGAACGGCATGTATCTGAACGAGCTGACCGGGCTGTGCCGGCCGGAAGAGCTTATGCGTCTGTTCCGGTACGCCACGGAGCTCGCGCAGCAAACAGGTGTACCCATCGACGCGGCGATGATTTCTGACGTCCCCGGCTACACGTGGGGTACAGTCACAGCCATGACGCAGGCCGGAATACGATATTTCTCGGTGGCGCCCAACTACTTCGATCGCATCGGCACCATTCTGCGCGAATGGGAGAACAAGCCGTTTTACTGGCAGGGTCCCGACGCTCGGTCGAAGGTCTTAGTCTGGATTCCATTCTGGGGCTACGCGATGTCACATCGCTACGGGAAGATGTCCGCCCAGCTTGTCGAGGACTTCTCCGACGGGCTGGCCAAACGCGGCTATCCGTTCGACGTCGCGTACGTGCGATGGGCCGGCCACGGGGACAACGCGGTTCCCGACCCGGCTATCTGCGAATTCGTCAGGGACTGGAATGCGAAATACGTGTGGCCTCACTTTATCATCTCCGGCGTGAGCGAGGCATTCCACGCGTTCGAGCAGCGCTATGGCGACAGGCTTCCCGTCGTGCGCGGCGACTGGACTCCTTATTGGGAGGACGGGGCCGGTTCGTCCGCCTTCGAGACCGCAATGAACCGCGCCAGCTCGGACCGTCTCGCACAGGCCGAAGCGTTTTTCGCCATATCCAGGCCAAGTGACTACCCGACGGCGGCCTTCGAGGAGGCGTGGAAGAAGGTCTTGCTCTACTCCGAGCATACGTGGGGCGCCTGGTGCAGTGTAAGCGAGCCGGAGCGGAAAGAGACCCTCGAACAATGGGAGATCAAACGAGGCTACGCAGTGTCGGCGGACAAGCAATCTCGCGAGTTGCTTGGCGCATCTCTTGGAGTTGAGCGTGCCGGCGCCGAGGCGTCGCCGGGTGCGATAGACGTTATCAACACGCTATCCTGGCCGCGTACGGAGTTGGTGACTGTATCGAAGGGGCTTTCCGCCGGTGGCGACCGTGTCACCGACGAGGCGGGCAGGGCGGTCCCGTCGCAACGATTGAGCTCAGGCGAGCTTGCCTTCCTCGCGACGGACGTGCCGCCTTACGCTGCGCGTCGTTACACCGTGGTCTCAGGTGCACCCTATGTCGAGAGCCGGGCGGTTGCGCAAGGCGCTACGCTCGATGGCGGTGTGATTCATTTGCGAGTGGATGAGAAAACCGGCGGCATTGTCGAGCTGACGGCCGAGGGCTTGGACGGCAACTTCGCCGATACGAGTGACGGCCAGGCGCTGAATGACTATCTCTATCTGATCGGGGACGATCTGAAGGACCTCCAGCGCAACGGCCCGGTGACGGTCCGCACGGGCGAGACAGGTCCGTTGGTCGCCTCTCTCATCGTCGAGTCGGCCGCACCCGGCTGCCGGAAGCTCGTGCGCGAGCTGCGCATCGTCGCGGGCCTTGATTACGTCGAGCTCATCAACACGGTCGATAAGGCAAGATTGCAGGCAAAAAGCTACCACGCGAAGGAAGGCAAAGAGAGCGTGAATTTCGGGTTTCCTTTCGCCGTTCCGAACGGCGACGTGTTTCTGGACGTCCCGCTGGGCATGATACGCCCGGAGGTCGACCAAATGCCCAGCGCGTGCAAGAACTGGTTCACCGTGGGCCGCTGGGCCGATGTCTCGAATGGGAATCGTGGTGTCACGTGGGTGACGCTCGATGCGCCTTTGCTGCAAGTGGGGGGCCTCACAGCCAGGTTGCTCAATTCGCAAACCAATCCGGACGTCTGGCGCCGGCACGTTGAGCCGACGCAGAAAATCTACTCGTGGGCGATGAACAATCACTGGGGTACCAATTACCGCGCCTACCAGGAAGGTCCGACTGTATTCCGCTTCGTTTTACGGCCCCACCGCCGGCGTGATCCGGCGGAGGCGACGCGTTTCGCCGTGGGTTTCAGCCAGCCGCTCCTTGCCACGCGTGCAGAAAGGGCCACGCCCCTTGACAAATCCCTGTTAGCCGTCGAGCCTGACGACGTTGTCGCGATCACTCTCAAACCCAGCGACGACCGGCGGGCTTTGATCGTTCGTCTCTTCAACGCCTCGGGCGAGACGAGGTCCGCTGAACTGAAATGGACCCGCGTGCAGCCCGCGGCTGTATTTCTGAGCGACACGAGTGAGCGCGCCGGCAAACGTGTAGACGGCCCCATCAACGTGCCGGCGTGCGGACTGGTGACTGTGCGTGCGGAGTTCGGCAGATGATCGGAAATCGAGTGAGGTTATGAGAGATGCGTAGTCAGCTGATGGGCGACGGTCGAACAAGGGGATTCCAGGCCGCCACGATGCTGATGGTCAGCGCGATCATCGCGGCGTTAGGATCGTTTCTATTTGGTTTCGATACGGCGGTGATCTCGGGCACGACGGAAGCCCTTCGTAGCGTCTACTCGCTCAACGACAATCTCCTGGGTTTCACGGTCTCCAGCGCACTGATCGGGACTCTGTTCGGCTCTCTGCTGGTAGGCCGACCATCGGACTGGTGGGGCCGACGGCCTGTCCTGACGGTCCTGGCTGTGTTCTACCTTGTCTCGGCGGTCGGGTGCGCCTTCGCCTGGAGCTGGTACGCGCTGTTGTCCTTCCGCTGGATCGGCGGCGTAGCGGTCGGCGGGGCTTCCGTTGTCTCACCGGTGTATATCACCGAGATCGCGCCCGCCCGGCGGCGCGGCCTGCTCGTAGCCGTCAGTCAGTTGAATATTGTGCTGGGCATCCTGGCCGCCTACTTCTCGAACTACTTAGTGGCGTACCTGCTCGGCCCCGAACATCCTGCCGTCTGGCGATGGATGTTCGGCGTCGAGGCGGTGCCTGCGGTAGTCTTCCTCGTTGCCTCCGCCCTTATCCCCGAGAGTCCTCGATGGCTGGTGAAGAAAGGAAACCGTCCGGTGGCGGAGCGCGTCCTCACCAGATTCGGCCACGACGATCCCGCGCGGGAAGCGAAGGAGATCGAATGGTCGCTCAAATCCGACCTGTCGGGCCGGCATGAGCATTTGTTCCAGCGCAAGTACCTCAAACCCCTCCTGCTTGTCGCTATGGTGGCGGCGTTCAACCAGTTGGACGGCATTAACGCCGTGATTTACTACACGGCCGACATCTTCCGCATGGCGGGCGCTGATAAGGCGAGCGCCCTGATGCAGTCGGTGATCATCGGCCTGACGAATCTCGTGATGACGGTGGTGGCGATGGCCCTGATCGACCGCGTGGGCCGCAAATCGCTGTTGCTGGCCGGATCTGTGACCTTTGTGATATCTCATGGATTAGCCGCCTGGGTGTTCCATACGCATGCCCAGGGGTGGATCGTCATTGCGGCAATGATGGGGATTGTAGGCTCGCATGCTTATTCCCAAGGCGCCGTGGTGTGGGTGTGTATCAATGAGCTCTTGCCCAATGCGATACGTGCCTCAGGCTCGGCTGCGGCTTGTTTTCTGATTTGGCTGCTCTGCATAGGCGTGAGCTGGACGTTTCCCGTGGTTGCGGGCAGTTCCGGCGCCGCGGCGTTCACCTTCTTCGCCGTCATGATGCTCTTGCAGTTTGTCCTGGTGCTGAAGTACCTGCCCGAAACCAAGGGAGTCTCGTTGGAGGAGCTTCAAAGGCGGCTCGGCGTAACGAACTGAAGCAACGGACACCTGCGGCACAGGACGGCTGGCGTCCGAGTTTCGATCCTTGATTCTTGCCGTTGCAGACAGGTTTTGGTATAATCTTACAGGCAAAAAGTCAGGGGTGCCTCGAAAATGGTCGAATTGAGCAGAAAGGAAGGGTACTGGTATGACACTGCGGAGCCATAGACTTCCACGCCGTCGCAAAGCTTTCACGCTGATAGAACTCCTCGTGGTGATCGCTATCATTGCGATCTTGCTGGCCGTCCTCATGCCCGCGCTCAATCGGGTGAGAGAACAAGGCCGGCGCGCGGTCTGTCTTAACTATCTAAAGACGCTGACGCTGGGCTGGTCGATGTACGCTGATGAGAACGATGAGAAGATTGTCAACGGCGAGGCCTACTGGTCTCCCAGCGCCGCGCCCGCGGCGCCCGTGCCGACCTCGGGACCTCACGAGGGCGAGAAGTACTGGGTGGGCAACGATTGCGCCTCCGGCTACGCACAGGGAGAACAACGCCCAATCGAGACACAAAAGGAGGCCATCCGGGTCGGGGCACTGTATCCGTACTGCAAGGCCGAAAAGGTGTATCGGTGCCCGACCGGTGTTCGCGGCGAGATGCGCACCTATTCTACGGGCTACGGGATGAACGGCTGCTTCGACGCTACGGGGACGTTCGTCGGCAACCGTGGAGTGAGAGTGGGCAAGACGGTTTTGATGATCAAGAACAGGTCGGAGATCATCGATCCCGCTCCGGCTTTCAGACTTGTCTTCCTCGATGAAGGCCAAATCAGTCCCGATAGCTACGCGATTCACTACACGACGCCC
>JARRQQ010000010.1:0-24009 GCA_037381725.1 Sedimentisphaerales bacterium | reverse complement strand
GGTTAGATTTTTGACAGGATAACAGCATATGCAGGGATTTGATCGGTGTCGATCCTGTTCATCCGGTCCATGATAGCCCAGAATTCAGTTGACTTTCGGCTAAGCATTTAGTATAATAAACATCTAACAATAGTCGCTTGTAGTTGGTGAGTAGTCGTTGGCTAATGGAGAGGACGGACGGAGGAGAACCGTCCAGTGAATATCGAACACCGAATATCCAATGTCGAATGTCGAAGGGGAGGTTCGTGTGAATCGGTGTGAACTTGTGCCAGTCGTGCTAGAGGTATGGGTATCCGTGACCAAAAACTCAGAAAAATGCACAAAAACGTACAAGTTTTTACAAATCCGTGCCAAAAAATGCGAAAAAGGAAGCAATATCAGCCGTCAATTCACGCGGATTATCGCCTATGATTCAAATTGGTTTCGGCCATCTTATCATTCTGTCAAAACAAAGCCAATTTGAAGTTAGCTTTAATCTCACCGCCGAGAACGCCGAGTTCGCAGAGGAAAGACTATGTATAAAGCATTCGTGGAGCTAATAGAGTCATAAGTAAATGTAATATCGACCTTCTCAGCGGTCTCCACGATCTCAGCGGTTAATGGGAAGTGAAAGAACAAACCCAATCTACTCCAAATGGTGGATTCCGCATCAAGTGTGGAATGACAAAGTCCGGCGGACGGGTCCGAGCCGGCGCGAAAAAACGAACCCAATTCTCCGGATGAACTTCAAGTGTAAACCTTTGCTATAAAAAGCGTTATGGTTATACCGCAGCTCTTGGCGGCTCGGGAAACAAAGCCAATCAAAGCCAATTTCCGGCGAGCATTGTCTGGATTACGGCAATAGTGGACTGTGGGGGCATTGGCGGGTCAGGATTTTGGGGCCGGCCTCGGTGACGAGGATGTCGTCTTCGATGCGGACGCCAAGCTTGCCGGGCATGTAGACGCCTGGCTCGACGGTGATGACCTGGCCCGGCTGGAGCGTGCCTTCGGCCTCCGGCTTGAGGAACGGGTCCTCGTGAATTTCCAGGCCGAAGCCGTGGCCCGTGCCGTGGCCGTAGACGGGCAGATCGCTGTTTTCGATCACCCGCCGGGCGGCGGCATCGACCTCGGCGATCTTGGCACCCGGCCGGATCGCCTCGATCGCGGCGGCCTGAGCCTGCCCCACGACATCATAAACCTTTCTGTAATAGGTATTTATGCCGCCGATGATGAAGCATCGGGTGATATCGCTGCAATAGCCTTTGTACTTCGCGCCGAAGTCGATCAGGACGGTGTCCTTCTTCCTGAGCTTCCTTGTGCCCGGCTGATGGTGCGGCCGCGAGGCGTTCGGGCCGAAGGCGACGATAGTCTCGAAGCTGTTGCGCCCCCCGAGCTTGCGGATCTGAAAGTCCAGCATGCCCGCTAATTCGCTTTCGGTCACGCCCGGCTGGACGTGCGGCAAGGTCTGCGCCAGGGCGCGGGTCGAGATCGAGGCGGCGGCGCGGATCGCGGCTAACTCGCTGTCGTCCTTGACGCTGCGCACAGGCTCGATCACGTCGGATGCGGTTTTGAACCGGGCTTTGACAGCTTCTTTCAACCGCTCGAAGTCGGCCACTGGCGTGGAATCTTCAACGGCCACGGTCCGAACGGATTTGAGTCTGTTGAGCAGCCCGGCGAACGCCCCGGCCATCGGCCCGGCACGCTCGATGATCTTGCAACTCGGGCATTCGTGTTCGGCCTGCTCGGTGTAGCGGCTGTCGGTGAGCAGGTAGACCCGGCCCCTGGCGATGACGGCCCAGCTATCCTCGCCGAGAAAGCCGGTCACGTAGCTGACGTTCGCCGGCCTGGTGAGTACCAGGCAGCTTATCTTCTTTTTGTCCAGCCGGCGACGGATCGCTTTGATACGACGTTCTATTGCCTTTTTGTCCATGCACGTTGAGTAACAGAAATCCGGGAGAAAATAAAGCGATTTTTCAGTTCCAGCCGCGTGTGCATTGTCTGTATGGGAATCGACGGGCCGCTGGTTTTATGCCTTGTCAAGCAAGGTTCGCGTCATTACAATGGCCGGGCAAATGGCCAAAGACCGAATACAGAATACGGGACAGAAGATACAGAATACAGAGTCCAGAGCGTGAGCGAGAGGAGACGGCACTAATCGAGGGGATGGGTAATCCCTCCGCCTGCGCTGCGAGCCTGCCCGCCCGACAGGTCAGAGCAGGCTCCGCCGGATGGACAGCGCACCGCGCTCATACTATTCGCCAAAAACTATGATATTACCGATTCGGACAAGCATTTCGCCGCGACGCACGCCGTACATAAACTACGCGCTTATCGTGGCCAACTTCATCGTATTCTTGCTGTCCTATCACCCGCACGTCAACCCCATCACTCGCGAACCTGAATATCTTTGGAGCTGGGCCCAGCAGCTCGTGCTCGATCCCCGGCCCGGCCATTTGTATCTGTGGCAGTTTGTCAGCTACGCCTTCTTGCACGCGAGCTTCATGCACATCTTCGGGAACATGTTCTTCTTGTATCTGTTCGGCAACAACGTCAACGACAAGCTCGGCCACATTGGCTATCTGTGCTTCTACCTGGCTGGGGCGGTCTTTAGTGGCATAGGCCATACGTGGGTGAGCGAAGCCCCCGTTCTCGGAGCCAGCGGCGCCGTCGCAGCAGTGACGGGGGCGTATCTCGTGCTCTTCCCGCATACCCTGATTACCGTGCTTTACTGGCTGATTTTCATCGGCACGATGGAGCTTCCAGCGCTGTACTTTATCGCTTTCAAGCTCATCATCTGGGACAACGTGATCTCTCCACACTTCGGCCCGCCCATTTCTATCGCCCACGGCGCACACTTGGCGGGGTACGCCTTCGGCTTTGTGGCGATGGTCATCCTGCTCGCGACGGGCCTGATCAGCAGCAGCCAGTTCGACCTGTGGGCGATGATCAAGCGTTGGAACCGCCGGCGGCAATATCGCGACGTCGTCGCGAGCGGCTACGACCCCTACACGGGCCGCCAAGCCAAACAGGTCCGGGCCAGAGAGGTCGCGAAGAGCCCCGCCGACCGGGAGAAAGAACGGCAAATACACGAGCTTCGCGCCGAGATCAGCACCCGGCTGGGGCAGCGGAATATGCCGGCCGCTGCGGCGGCTTATCTCGAGTTGACGAGCGTCGACAGCCAGCAGATTTTGCCTCGCCAGAACTTGCTGGACATCGCCAACCAGCTTGCCGGCGAGAACAAGCACGCCGAGGCCGCACGGGCCTACGAGCAGTTCCTGGCCCATTACCAAAATTACGAATATGCCGAGCAGATCGAGTTGATGTTGGGCGTGCTCTACTCGCGATATTTGAACCAGACCGAGCCGGCCATAAAGCACCTCAAGGCCGCGGCGGAAAAGCTCTCAGACCCCGGCCAGCAAAAGATGTGCCGCGACGAACTCGCCCGCCTCCAACAATAACATCTTGGGATTTCCAGCCCCGAGTCACCAGGGTAACAGTCTCCTAAAATATTCGCGGCTTAGGGATTTTCACCTAAGAAAAAGTTGACAACCCAGGACGGCGGTGCTAATTTGGATAAACGAGGGGTTGGTTAGCTGTTAATTTAAGGATTGAAGATACGGAAATCTATTGTAGGAGGCAAGAAAATGCGATTTCACGCCAGTTTCCTCATTTTTATCGTTACCGCCATTTTTATGTCCGTTGGTTTCGCCCAGCAAACGCCCCCCGCGAACAGCCCCACGGCGACGTCGGTGGCGGGCGAGCCTAACCTCGCCGATACCCCATCTTACCCTTACGACGCCCTAATCACCGGCGACAGGGTGAAGATTCGCTCCGGTCCGGGCACGAATTTCTATCATTGCGGTTTCCTCAACAAGGGCGATCGAGTCACGGTGGTGGCGCGCCAGTTCAGTTGGTCGCGTATCGTTCCGCCAGCCGGGACGTTCTCCTGGATCGCGCAGCAGTACATCCAAGTCGATCCGGACAACCCCGGCGCAGGAGTCGTCACGGGCAACAGCGTCCGAGTCTACGCCGGCTCCGACTACGAAAGAGCTATGTATTCCACGACGAAACAAGGCTTGCTCGACAAAGGTGAGAAGGTCAAACTGCTCGGAGAGCAGGCGGACGGATACTACAAAATAGCTCCTCCGTCCTTCGCATATCTCTGGGTGAGCACCCAGTACACCGAACCTGTTCCGAAACTCGTTCCGACCTCGGCGCCAGCCCCGGCCACCGCGGTTTCACCGGTGCCTCAGGGACCCAATGACACCAACGCGGTGACCGCCAGGGCCGTTGCTCCGGAAGACAAGGCGGAGCCTAAGTTGTTTCTCGTACGCTATCGCGCGCTGGAGAAGCAAGTGAAGGCCGAGCGAGCCAAGCCTCTGGAGCAGCAGGATTATACGGAGCTGAAGAAGGGACTGACCGAGATCGCCAAAGACGAAAAGGCCGGTCGGGTGGCGCGCTACGCGAATTTCGTGCTTGGCCAGATAGAAGGCTACGAGCTGGCGCTGACCGTGTCCAAACAAGTGCAGCTTCAGACCGAGCAATTGCAGAAGACCGAGGCGGGCATCAAGAAGGCCCGCGAGGCACGACTGGCCGAGGTGAAAAACCTGGGCAAATACGCCGTCGTCGGGGAATTCCAGCCGTATGCGACCTTCGGCGCGGGCAACTACCGGATCGTTGACTCTTCCGGAAAAATGGTTTGCTACGCCTTGCCGAGCGGCGCGGCCGCGAAAATGGATCTGAAGAAATTCATCGGCAAGAAGGTGGGCCTCGTCGGGAAAATCGAGCCTAACCTGGCGACGAAGAAAGCGCTCGTACGATTCACGGAAATCAAGGTGATGGAGTGATCGAAACCGAGAATAGCCAGCTTAAGTAGAAATAAAAGAAGTCGCGCCATAATCGACGCGACTTTTTTCTTTGAACTTCCGACGCAAGCAGGGGTTACGGCCCATTGCATCTCGCATACTTGCCAAGGCTAAAAACTGTCACAGGCCCGGTACGCCTCGATGACCGCCGTTTCGCCTTCCTTGCCGCGGATACTTCTGCCGTGCTCCATACACAAAACACCTTGATAGCCCTTCCGGTGGATGTGCTTGAAGATGTTCTTGTAGTTGATCTCTCCGGTGCCGGGCTCTTTCCGGCCGGGATTGTCACCCAGATGGAAACTGGCGATCTCGCCCCATGCTTTGTCGATGTTCGGGATGAGATTGCCTTCGGTGATCTGCTGGTGATAGATGTCATCGACAATCTTGACCGAAGGGCTGTTGACCGCCTTGCAGATCTGATACGCTTGGGGAATCTTCGTCAGGAACAGGCCCGGATGATTCGTCCAGGCGTTGAGCGGTTCGAGAACGAGTATGAGTCCCGACGGCTCCACCACCTCGGCGCAATACTTGAGATTCTCGACGACGTTGGTCGTCTGGTAGCCCCATTCCAGGCCCTCGTCGTAGTGGCCCGGCACGACCAGCGCCCACTTGGCGTTGACCCGCTTGGCACACTCGACGCCTTGCTTCATCCGGCCCATCAGCATCTTGCGGATATCCGGATCGCGCGTTACGAACGACTTGACGCCGAAGTCGGCGTACAAGACGAATGGGCCGAGCGTCATGTCCAATCGGCTCATCTGGCGCGCGATCTTCTCCTGCACGTCCACCGGCTTTCCCATCAGGCCGTTGTCGAACATCGCCGAGAAGCCCTGGTCGGACATGAACTTGAGCTGGTCGATGAGGTCGTTTCCGGCGTGCCCCTTGAACGTTCCGAAGCTCGGCGCGTACTTGAGCTTGAAATTCCCGGATGGCGCGGCTGCCCGCGCCGTCGATGCGCCCGTCGAGATAGCTGCCGCCGCTACCGCCGCAGAGGCCATCAAATTCCGCCGGGACATCTTGTTGTCCTGATTGTCATTCTTTTCTACGTCTTGCATTGCGACTACTCCTACTTTCATCCCCTCCCCACTGCAATTACTTCTTAAACGCGGTCCATTTCTGCTTGCTTTTGGCGCTGGCCAGGACGGTCTCGATGAAGAGCATTCCGCGAAGGCCGTCGTTGACGCTCGGAAAGTCCAGAGCCAGAGGATCAGGTTTGGTTCTCGTTAGCTTGGCCCGAACGGTATCGGCGAAGTTGCAATAGTTGTTGGCGAAGGCCTCGAAGAACGCCTCGGGATGGCCCGACGGCAGGCGCGTGCCGCGTCCGGCCGCGGCGCTCTTGGCGGCTACGTACGGATTGCCGCGACGCCAAACCTGGACCGGCCCGTCCGGCACCTTCACGTACAGATAGTTGGGATGCTCCTGGTGCCATTCCAGGGCTTTGTCCTCGCCATAAATCCAGATCGCCAGATTGTTCTCTTCGCCGATGGAGACCTGGCTGACGTGCAGAACGCCACGGGCGCCGTTGTTGAAGCGAAGCAGGACGTTGCCATCGTCGTCGAGCCGCCGGCCCTTGACAAAAATCGTCAAATCGGCGCAGAGTTGTGTGATCTTCAAACCCGTGATGTACTCGGAGAGGTTCTCGGCGTGCGTGCCGATGTCACCCATGCTTCCGGCGCCGCCGCTTTGCTTCGGATCGGTGCGCCAGGCGGCCTGCATCTGGCCGGTCTTTTCGAGTGCCGTGGCCAGCCAGCCTTGCGGGTATTGCACGACGATCTTGCGAACCTTGCCTAATTCACCGCCGCGAGCCATGTCCCGTGCGAGCTTGACCATCGGGTAGCCCGTGTAGTTGTGCATCAGGCCGAACACCTTGCGGGTCTTCCTGACGACTTGCATGAGCTCCTTGGCTTCCTTGGCGTTGAGCGTCATGGGCTTTTCGCACATCACGTGGAAGCCCGCCTCAAGGAAGTCTCGGGCAATCGGAAAATGCCAGTTATTCGGCGTGGTCACCGACACGAAGTCGATTCTTTCGCCCTCGGGCAGTTTCGTTTCGCCCTCGATCATCTGCTGGTACGTGCCGTAGACGCGCTTGGAATCGAGGAGAAGCTCGCGTCCCTGTTGCTTGGACTTGCGCGGGTTGATGTCGAACGCCCCCGCCACCAGTTCGATCCCGCCGGCCAGCCGAGACGCTTTGCGGTGCACGTCGCCAATGAACGCTCCCGGTCCGCCACCTATCATTCCCATCTTCAATTTTCTGTCGAGTGCCATACCTGCTCCTTTCGTAAATAGCGGAAAGACCATCCTGTGTTTCAAGAAACTATCTCAATCGGTCACAAATATATCGCAGCCCACGCGCTTCCGCAAGGCGCAGTTGAAAAAGAAAATGCCGCTGGCGTATTCATTTTTGGATTCTTGACAATGACTCTCACAACGAGTACTTTACCTGCGCAGTGCTCGACGTGAATAACAACTTGAGCTCGCGTGAGGTATTTGCGCTACGGGGAACAATATGAAAACCGATGTCAGGCCGGTATCTGTTGATTTGTACTACATCCCAATTAAGACGCGCGTCCCGCTGAAGTTCGGGCCGGAGATAACGACCTCAGTGATCTGTGCACGGGCGTGCGTCACTGTCGCGGACGAGCGGGGGCGGACGGCGCAGGGCTGGGGAGAGACGCCGCTGAGTGTGCAATGGACCTGGCCGAGTAGCCTGGGTTACCAGGAAAGATGCGATACGATGCTGCGTTTCTGCGAAATGTTAGCCGAGGCATGGGCGACGTTCGATCAACAGGGCCATCCAATCGAGCTGGGTAGTGGTTTTATTGAATCAGTCCTTCCTGATCTTCTAAAGCGGCTCAATGATGAGCGGGGCGAAGCCGAGCCGATGCCGCACCTAGCGGCTCTGATTTGCTTCTCGTTGTTTGACGTCGCCGTGCACGATGCCTACGGCAACCTTCTCGGGCGGGATGTGTACTCGACCTATAGCGACGAATTCATGAATCGGGATTTGTCGTACTACATCGAGCCCGAAGAAGGAGCCAGAGTTTCATTCGAGGGCAAGTATCCCGCTGACTTCTTCCGTGTCCCTCCGGCCAAGACCATGCCGGCCTGGCACCTCGTCGGCGGCAAGGATCTGCTTGATGCCTCCGAGCTGACGGGCGAGGAGCCGGACGATGGCTATCCTGTTCTACTGCCCGACTGGATCAAACGCGACGGCCTGACGTGCCTGAAGGTTAAGCTGCGCGGCAACGATTCCGCGTGGGACTATGAGCGTCTGGCCAAAGTGGGCCGGATCGCAATCGACAACGACGTCCCGTGGCTGACGAGTGACTTTAATTGCACCGTCACCGACCCCGCTTACGTCAATGCCATTTTGGACCGGCTGATAAGAGAACATCCCCGCGTCTACCAGATGATCCTCTACGTCGAGCAGCCGTTCCCCTACGACCTGGAGAAAAACCAGATCGACGTGCACAGCGTCTCGGCGCGCAAGCCGTTGTTCATGGACGAGAGCGCCCACGACTGGCGACTGATCCGCTTAGGCCGCCGCTTAGGCTGGTCGGGCGTCGCGCTGAAGACGTGCAAGACGCAAACCGGCGCGCTATTGAGTCTGTGCTGGGCCAAGGCGCACGGTATGACCTTGATGGTCCAGGATTTGACCAATCCGATGCTCGCCCAAATCCCGCACGTTCGCTTGGCGGCGCACGCCGGGACGATCATGGGCGTCGAAACCAACGCAATGCAGTTCTACCCAGCCGCCTCGGCGCCAGAAGAGGCCGTGCATCCGGGACTGTATCAGCGTCGCAACGGGCAGGTGGATTTGTCGAGCATCAGCGGACCCGGCTTCGGCTACCGCGTGGACGAAATCAAGAGGGACCTGCCCGCGCCAGCGGCGCATTTTGAAAAATAACTCGGTCTGTCATTCCCGCGAAGGCGGGAAACCATGAACACCTTCGGGTTTCTGGATCGCTGCTTTCGCAGGGATGACACGGCAAGCAAGCCAGTTTGAAAGATAGGATTTTGAAGTGACAGGAGACGAAAAGAAAATGGCAAAACTCAGTGCATTCGCCGATGAAGTCACCGACGGTTTCTTGCAGCAGGTCGAGTATCTTGCTCGCGAGAAGGTTGGTTATATCGAACCTCGCTTTGTAAACAAGAGGAACATCATGGACCTGACGAAGGCCGAGTTGAACGAGGCGAAGAAGATGATCGACGACCACGGTCTGAAGGTCAGCGCGATCGGCTCGCCCATCGGCAAGGTGAAGCTCGACGAGCCGTTTGAGCCGCACCTGGATAAGTTCAAGCACGCGGTCGATCTGGCGGTGTTCTTCGAGACGCCGTACATCCGCATGTTCAGCTACTACGCCCCCGAGGGCAAGAACATCGACGACTATCGCGAGCAGGTGATG
The DNA here is from genome assembly GCA_037381725.1 of Sedimentisphaerales bacterium. GTDB lineage: Bacteria > Planctomycetota > Phycisphaerae > Sedimentisphaerales > Anaerobacaceae > JAFGTG01. The sequence goes on along the minus strand of JARRQQ010000010.1, from coordinate 14,759 downwards.
GAGCGGATGGCCGCGAAGGTCGAGGTGCTGGCCGATGCCGACGTCACGATGGTCCACGAGAACGAGGCCCACATCTACGGCCACACCGCGGCCAACTGCGTGGACATGGTCGAGACGATCAATTCGCCGAAGCTCCGTTTAGTCTACGACCCGGCTAACTTCGTCTGGGCCGAGAAGCTCACCAACAACGTCGAAGTCTGCTGGCCCGTCATGAAGCCCTACGTCGTCCACGTCCATATCAAGGACTGGAAACTCGGCTCCAAAGACGTCGGCAGCATCCCGGGCCAAGGCGACGGACAGATCAAGGAATTGCTGGCCGAGCTTGCGGCGGCCAACTATGACGGCTGCATGACAATGGAGCCGCACCTGCAAACGGGCGGCCAGTTCGGCGGCTCAACGGGACCGGAGCTTTTCTCGAAGGCCATCGCCGCCGTCCGGGAGCTTTCCGACGAAGTCGGTTTGGCTTGCGAATAGGAAGAGTGCCTAAAGTTGAAAGTACCTAAAGTTGGCTGTCACGCTCACTTACTTTAGGCACTTTAGTTCACTTTAGTCACTTCAATAAAGGAAAGGAACAGACATGAAGACCTGGAATTTCGGAATCGTCGGCGCCGGATTGATCGCTGACTTTCACGCACGAGCCATCGCGGACATCCCCAACGCCAAGCTGATCGGTTGTTGCGACAAGATCGCGGACAGGGCCAAAAGCCTCGCGGACAAGCACGGCGTCCGCGCCTTTGACGATTACGAACAAATGCTCGGCAGCGACGAGATCGACATTGTTACTATCGCCACGCCGAGTGGCTTTCACATGGAGCCGACCATCGCGGCGGCAAAAGCCGGCAAGCACGTCATCTGTGAAAAGCCTCTGGAGATTACCTTGGGTCGGATCGACGCGATGATCGAGGCGCACGAAAAGGCCGGCACGCGCTTAGGCGGCATCTTCCCCTACCGGTTCAACGACATGATGAAGCCTTTGCGAGAGGCGATTAACTCAGGCCGGCTCGGCGTGATTACGTGCGCCAGCATCTTCGTACCCTGGTGGCGGACCGATGAGTACTACAAAGACTCGTGGCACGGCACGTGGAAGTTGGACGGCGGCGGAGCGCTGATGAACCAGTCCATCCACATGGTGGACATGCTGTGCGACGTGATGCCGCCGATCGAATCGCTTCAGGCGTTCACAGGCAAGCTGGGTCACCCGCAGATCGAGACCGAAGATACGGCTGTGGCCGTGCTGCGCTACACCGACGGCGCGCTGGGAATGATCTACGGCACGACGGCCTCCTTCCCTGGCCAGTTCCGGCGGTTCGAGGTCACCGGCACGAAAGGCACGATCATCAACGTGGAAAACAGCATCACGGTCTGGCAATTCGCTGACGAAAAACCCGAGGACGCCGAGGTCTTGAAGAAATTCGGACAGATCGAAGGCGGAGGCGGCGTCGCCGACCCGGCGGCCATCACCCACGAGAATCACACGCGGAACTTCAAGGCCTTTCTCGACACCCTTGAGTCCGGCGAAGACTTCTGGATCGACGGCCGCGAAGCCCGCAAAGCCGTCGAAGTGATCCTGGCCATCTACGAAAGCGCCAAAGATCAGAAACCGGTGAAATTGAGTTGACACTCTTCATTGTGGTTGAGTTGTGGCGTCACGCACGTAAATCACACAACTGGAAAAAGACCGTACTATGAAGAAGCGAGCGCCAAGAAATAGAACGCTGACATGTTCTGAATCAGAGATCGCCGAGTTCTCAAGAGAACTTCTGCACCTCTCACAACGGGTTGACGTAGACTTGATAACCAACCGGATTATTCATCAAGACGTCACAGAGGCAATCGCATTTCTTCCCGAAGATTTTGTTGACCTTCTCATTATTGATCCGCCCTATAACCTCACCAAAAATTACAACGGTCACGTATTCAGGTCTAAGCAGGCGGCGGACTATACGGAGTGGTTCGAGAGAATCATTGAGTCTCTCAGGAAGATATTGGCTCCAACTGCCTCGGTCTACGTGTGTAGTGACTGGGAGACTTCCAATCTCGTATTGCCCGTCTTGGATAGACATTTCGTGGTGCGGAATAGAATAACGTGGGAAAGGGAGAAAGGCAGAGGTGCGAAAAGCAATTGGAAAAACAACACGGAAGACATTTGGTTTTGCACGTGCGGCAGTGAGTATTTTTTTGACGTAGACGCGGTGAAACTCAAAAGGAAAGTCATTGCTCCGTATCGCACCGACGATGGAAAACCCAAAGATTGGGATGAATCTGAGAATGGGAATTACCGCCTGACGTATCCCTCCAACTTGTGGTCGGACATCACGATCCCATTTTGGTCTATGCCGGAGAACACGGATCACCCTACCCAAAAGCCTGAGAAGCTCTTTGCAAAGCTGATTCTGGCAAGCTCTCAAGAAGGGGATTTTGTCTTTGATCCTTTTCTTGGAAGCGGCACGACGGCGGTTGTCGCAAAGAAGCTTCATCGGCGATTCTGCGGGGTGGAGATGAATCTGGAATATTGTTGCTGGGCAGAAAAACGGTTGAGGCTGACGGAAAATGATTCATCCATTCAAGGATACGTTGACGGCGTGTTCTGGGAACGTAACTCGCTCGGTGGACTAAGCGATAAGGGAAAACACTCACATGTGACTATACAGGGATCCCTATTTTGAGGTCGTCGTTCTTCTATAACGGGCACCACAAGGAATTAGCTCATAAACTGAAGGATTATATCAATTCCGTTCCCGAGTTTTTATCCGCACCGACGGCGCGGAGCACGCGAGCGGCTGGAGATGCCGTCGAAGGTCTCATAGCTGAAAAATTCGATTCATTCCTCGGCGAGGGGTGCAAGGAATACTCGTCGAGCTTTGCCCGGCGTGCGATGGCCGAGATTGCGTTCACAGACAAAGAGGGCTTTTATTGTGTTATTGATGTTAAGACTCATCGTGAAGACACGAAGTTTAACATGCCGAATTTGACCTCGGTTGAGCGTCTATCCCGTTTCTACGAGGATGATAGCAATACTTTCGCTCTTATCATGGTAAAGTATAAACTCGATGGCAATCGAGTCCTCGCGACGGAAATTACTTTCGCGCCAATCGAATTTCTTGATTGGGATTGCTTAACAGTGGGTGCATTGGGCTGGGGACAGATTCAGATCGCCAACTCAAATCGCATAATCGTGAATGACGGGTTTTCCAGAAAACAATGGATGCTGTCGCTTTGTGACATCATGCTCGAATTCTACCCCAAGGAGATATTGAAGATTCAGGAGAGAATAGGACGATTTGAGCATGTAAGGTCCTTTTGGGAGAGGAAAGAGGACATCTGGATTTGACGATAGTGTGGCCAGCACACTTGAATGGCCGCGTGGGCGAGAGCGATATTGGCCCATCCTATGCCTTCAAATCTGGCTAAAGATGAGAAGGCACCAACCGCTGTTTGGGAAATTGCTTTCTTGAACCTGTCACCATAGAATGTGACAGGTTGTCCATTTAGCAAAACGAACAGGAGCTGACATGAAAAAAACACTGTCTGTGAGTTTACTATGTATCCTCACTATCCTAACTCAGACAGCCTCCGCGAAAATGGACGCGAAGAAGATGAACGTCGCGCCGAATCCTTCATTCGAGAACGACTTGGCCGGGATCAAAACAAATGTGTGTGTTTTCGGCGGTTGGTTCCCGATAGGTGTCGTCATGAACGATGGAACCAGTGAAATAAAGATCGTGGAAGAGGCCGCTCGTACGGGAACGAAATCTCTCCGAGTGACACCGAATACCAACACTCTCAAAGGGACCATCTACTACAGTCAATATAACGGAGGTGAAGAAGTCAGGACGAGCGTCACTCGTGCCGGAGTCAGCGGCGTCAGGACGATTGCCTTTCGTCTCGATCAGGATATTCTCTCGTGCGACGCAACGGTCTGGATTAAGAAGACGGAGCGAGCAAAAATCACATTGAATGCTATCTGGTACACTCGTCGAAATCGCATTCCGTTCATTAAGGTTGCGGAGAATGCTATTGCCGAACCCGCTGAAAGCAAAGATGGCTGGTTCAGGTATTCTCTACACGCCATGCGATGTCATACCGCCCGGCAAGTCCAGATTGTCATAGACACAAATGATTCGGAGCCGTTTTATGTCGATGACGTGGAAATCTATTTCAACCGTTATCCGCACGCGGACGTCCTGGTCGATCAACTCGGCTACGAAACGCAATCACATGCAAAGGGCGTCATATTACAATCGTCCACACTTCTCGGGCGCCCTCCCGATACATTTTCACTCATCAATCTTGAGAACTCCAAAAAGGTTCTCACAAAAGAATGGCTCACCGTCGGCTACTGTCGCGAGTGGGATTTATATCACTGGCAAGGAGATTTCTCTGACTATCAAATCCCCGGTCGGTACGTTGTAGAAACAACGCTGGACGGGAATGAGTATTATTCACCGCCTTTTGAGATTCGCGAGAGCTTGCTGGTTCCGGAGACAGCCGAGCTGTCCTATCGGTTCTTTTATTACCAGCGTTGCGGTGCCGCGGTTCCTTTCTTTCACGCCGCGTGTCATCTCGACGACGCCAAAATGCCGGACGGAAGCTACAGGGACCTGTCCGGCGGCTGGCATGATGCCGGCGACTATAATAAGTACAACGGTTACACTCCCGAATCCGTGTACGCCCTGGCTTTTGCCTACGATCATCGCAAGACCTTCTTCGATCAGTTCGATCGGGATGCAAACGGTCAGGCGGATATCCTTGACGAAGCCATCTGGGGAGCGAAGTTCCTCGAAAAATGTATCAATCCCGAGAGCTTGGATATGGTCGCGACGATCAGTTCCGGATACGGTTATTGGGGCAAGCCGGAGGAAGAGACCGACAACCTGCCGGGAACCGGCGACGAGCGCCCCATTCGCGGCGGCATGAGGGATGCCTCCGTATGCATACGAGGTTTCGCATTACTGGGTAAATATGTCCCTCACTACCTGGCGATGGCCGAGCGGCTCTACCAGAAACACGGTGGCAATTTGCCGGAAGTTCTCGCCCTTTACAGAGCGACTCAGAAAGATATCTATCGCCGCGTGGCGCAGAAACGCGCCGAAGCGCTCTTGCAAAAGGGAAAGGACAGTACAGCCGGTTTCCGCGAATTAGCTGAATACGCGATTGCCTTTCCGAATGACAGTCTCGTCCCGGCTATTCGATCCATCGCCCGAAAGCGGTTGAACGAGCTTAAAACAATTTGCAGCAATCCTTTTGAAATCACTCGACGCCGGGACGATGACGGGAGCCTTATCTTCTTTCGCCACTATCGAGACGTCAATAACTGGTACGTTGGAGAAAGTCGCGAGCTAATGGATACTGCGTATGAGGGTCTTCTATTGGAGTCGCTTGGTTTCGTCGAAGGCCGTCGAATCGCGGAAAATCAGGTCCATTGGATTTTGGGCAGGAATCCTTATGGCGTCTCGATGATGGAGGGGGTGGGGAGCATTTTCGTCCCGTATTACCATCATCGGTACAACACTCTTGCCGGCAATCCGCGCGGCGCCGTGCCGGGAGTGATCGTGAACGGCATCACTCGAGCGTGGCCGGACCAAGATCGTCCCTGGCTGGATATGCATCCAGAGCCGACAGCGGATTACCAATCCAACGAACCCTGGCTGCCCCACAACAATCGCTGGCTGTTCCTCATCGGAATGTGGTGAGAAGAGGCCTATGTCGTCTGCGAAATTGAGGACACGGCGACAGCGTTCCGAGCGGGTGGGCGCTTGGAGGGGAATTTGGGAGCGGGTCTTTCGCGGGTGAATTTTACGCCCCGGCCGGTCACGATTTCTTTTTGGTCCCGGATGAAATCCACGTACTGAAGCAAGACCCAGGCGCTGTTGTGCCACCTCATCTGGTAGCCTCTCTGGTGGGCCTGCTTTTCCATCATGAGGCGCTTTCTCTGGTTGAAGACGACGTAGTCGAGGGCCAAGGCGATCTGCTCGACGGACGGCTCGCCGGGATCGACCAGGATGCCGCGTGCGTACTTGCCGATAACGACGCCATCCGGGCACCGCTTGTTCGAGTTAATCAACTCGCGCGCATAGAGGGACTTCGTCACGATGGCGATCCGCCCGGAGCCTAAAGTGTCCGCCAGTATGCCGCTGGAAATCTGCTGCATGTTGAGGTAGGGCAGGATCATGACGTTCGTAGCCGCATAAAGCTCGACAAAAGACGTCTCATCCAGGAACGTATCGAGGAAGACCACGTCATACTTGCCGAAGTTCATGTCGCGCAGATCTTTGACTTTGCACCACGTCAGTTTCGATTCTTCGAGGGTCTGGTCCAGCAAAGCCTGGTACCGGCGGTGAGGCTCGCCGCCTTCGGCCTTGACGAACTCCGGGTGACATTGGCCGCCGATCAGGTAGACCATCCTTTTTCTTTGGGCCTCGGTGCACGAGTCCTCGAGGAACTTGCCATAGGCGCGCAAGCCGTATTGGATTCCCTTATCTGGCGAGAGCAAGCCGAGCGTCGTGATCAGAAAGCCGTTCTCGAGGCCGTACTTGCGTTTGATTTCGAGCCGGTCGAACTGGGACCGGTGCTGCATCCGGATTCCGTGGTCGATGTGTTTGAGCTTGGCGTGGGCGATGCCGTAGACGGGCGATTCGAGGATCTGAATGGCGCTCTCGGTTGTCACGACAAGGCCGTCACTGTACTCGGCGAGGTCTTGCAGGACTTTCTTCTGGTGTGGATCCGGGTTGTCCAGAACGGTGTGGAGATAGACGAGCGTCGTCAGACCGTTCTGCGTGAAGGCTTGCGCCATCTTGACGAAGTTCGTGCCTCGCCCGTCCTCGCCGTTGTCGCCCGGATCGAGGCCGTACTCGTGCTGCAAGAGGACAACGGTAGGGTGGCTGCTTTGTTTTGCGCGGGTGATGACGTGGCCGATGTTGTCGCGCCAGGAGACGGGATTGTATTGGTCGATGACCAGGTCCACGGGAATCCCGTAAGGCCCGTTGTCGTGGTCGATGGCAGCCACCCGGATGTTGCCGACTTCCGCCGTGAAATGCTCCAGCGCCGTCGCCAGGTCGCGCGCGAACGTGCCGATCCCGCAACGGCGAGGAGGATACGTGCTTACAATTCGAATGTTGTACGACATAGGCGGACAATCGAATATTGACTATTGTCTATTGACTATTGAAGAGGCCGCCTGCGATGGCCTGACGCTCACGTGCTAATAGTCAATTCTTCATTACACTGCCGCCATGACGCCTCGGACGTAGCCGACTGACTCGGCCAGACCAGGCAGCGGGTCACGCGAATCCTTCTCGTACTCAAACGATACGTGGCCGTCGTACTTGGTTTTGATCAGCGTCCTGACGAATTTCGGGATGTCGATGACACCGCGACCGACCTCGACGGCGTGACCTCTGGCGGTGGCCGCTGAGACGTCCTTCATGTGTATGTCCAGCAGCCGGTCGGCGAATCTCTCGGCGTCTTCGGACGGGTCCACGCCGGCCCGCATCGTGTGGCCGATGTCCATGCAAAGCCCGATCCGTTTGTCGAGGTTCTTGATCTTCTCGTAGATAGTGGACGGCACGGGGTAGACCTTGTCGGTCGGTCCGTGGTTGTGGATGGCGACCTCGATGTCGTACTGCTTGACCTTCTCGTTCACCAGAGGCAGAAGATCGGGCACGGGGACGCCGACAATCACTTTCATCCCGGCGGTTTTGGCGTAGTCGAAGGCCTGGTTAACCTGGGCCTCGTTCCGCATGTAGATGACGCCGCCGCCGTAGAGGATCAGCCCCGCCGGCCTGGTTAACCTGGGCCTCGTTCCGCATGTAGATGACGCCGCCGCCGTAGAGGATCAGCCCCGCCTGCTTGACCTTGGCCACGACAGCCTCGATCTGGGCGGGCGTGCTGTCCAGCGTCAGGTGCATGCTCTTGAGGCAGATGTACTTTAGGGCGACCCGGTTGGTCATCGCCAGCGCGTCGTCCAGCTTGAAGTTGCGCAGCGTGTACGAGGCCATGCCTAACTTGAGCGGCGGATCGGCCTTTTGGGACATCCCGGATCGGCGAACCTGGGCCACACTATTACCGGCGCCCACCAACGATGCGGCCGCTCCGACGCCGGCCAACTGCAGAAATCGTCTTCTGCTCTGTTTGTCTGCTTTCATCTGTATCTACTCCTTATCATATAGTGTAGTGTCAAAACGCACTCTGTATCACCAAACAATAGACGATCCGCTCCCGAAATGCAAGGAAATTCACGTTGCCCGGCGCGGGCACACGTGGTATGATGATGCGTCAAAGATAACTCCTTTCGCCGCGTTCGACGGCAGAAGAGAAAGGCAGGAGTCTATGGAGAACCGAAGAACCCAAAGGACAAGCACTTTAACCCGCCGGCAGTTTCTTAAAGGTTCGACCGCCGTCGGAGCGGCCCTCTTCGTGCCGGCGAGCGTGTTCGGCTCCAATGCCCCCGCCAACCGAATCACCATCGGCATGATCGGCATGGGCCGCCAGGCTTACTACTCCAACGTCAAGTCATTTTTGAGCGCGAATGATACTCAAGTCGTAGCCGTCTGCGACGTAGACGCCTGGCGACTCGAGAACGCCCAAAAGGCCGTCGAGACACACTACGCCAAAGAGCAGTCGGCCGGGCGATTCAAAGGCTGCTCGACCTATCGCGACTTTCGCGAATTGCTGGACCGGGCGGATATCGACGCGGTGATGATCTCGACGCCCGACCACTGGCACGTGCCGATTGCGATCGCGGCGGCGAAAGCGGGCAAGGACATCGCCTGTGAAAAGCCGCTGACGCTGAGCATCGCCGAAGGCCGGATACTGAGCGATACGGTCCGGCGGTACAACCGCGTTTTTCGCACCGACAGCGAATTCCGCTCGCACGCTTGTTTCCAGAAAGCCTGTGAGCTTGTCCTCAACGGGCGAATCGGCAAGGTGCACACGATCTGCACGGGCGTGCCCGCGGGTGACGTAGCCGGGCCGGTGGAGCCGGCAGAGTTATACGCGGCCCGGCTGGATGCGCGTCCCCGACTGTTGTGAAGGAATGGTCACCAACTGGGGGGCGCACCTCAACGACATCGCCCAGTGGGGCAACGGCACTGAGCGCACCGGACCCGTCGAGGTCGAAGGCCGCGGCGAACTCCCTCGCGACGGCCTCTGGGACGTGCTGCTGAGTTTTGAAATCACGTATAAATACGCCAACGGCGTTCGCCTCATCTACAGCGTCAGTCAACCTTACGTGCGATTCGAGGGCACGGAAGGCTGGATTCAGGCGAATTACAATGGCCGAAGCCTCATTGAAGTCGCCGATGGGCCCTGATGAAATTCATCTGCCGCTCAAGAGCGAAAAGAGAGACTTCATCGACGCCGTCAAGACCCGAGGGCAAACGCTGGAGGACGCTGAGGTCGGCCATCGCACGACGTCACTGTGTCAACTGGGACACATCGCTATCCAGGTCGGGCACAAGCTCAAATGGGACCCGGACGCCGAGACGTTCATCAACGACGAAACCGCGAACCGGCTCCTGAGCCGGCCCATGCGGAGTCCGTGGAAACTCTAAATTCACGATCTATGATTGATTCTGAAAAGACTTTGGGAAGTATGTAGTTTACATATACAATAGATAAGCTTGCTTTACTAAAGCAAGGCTATTATGATAAACTCAATTCTTCAATCAGGAAAAATGTACTTACAAGCCGGGTAAATAGGACCTTGAAACGCAAAACGATCCAGAATGAAGTAGAAATCATCGTTGGCGACAGTCTTATGCTTCTACCAAAACTGTCACCAGAAACCGTTCAATGTTGCGTTACCTCGCCTCCATACTGGGGATTACGTGATTACAATCATCCAGAACAAATCGGTGCGGAGCAGTCACCCGAACTTTACGAGGATTTAGGTTCGATATGAACAAGCTACCTCACAGAAACGAACTGATGATACCGACTATCGAGGCCATTAAGGCGCTTGGTGGATCAGGTTCTGTGGAAGAAATCGTCGAAAAGGTGATTTCATTGCTCGGAATTCCAGATGAACTCGTAGCTCGACCTTATATCAGCAAACGCGGTAACCAACAAGCCAGAACACAACTCGAATACGAACTGGCGTGGGTAAGAACCTCTCTAAGACAGCTTGGAGTCTTGGAAAACTCAGCGCGCGGTGTGTGGGCACTAACGGGGAAGAAACTCAAGCCTGATTCCTTGCTTACGCCAGTTGCGTCTGAGTCTGAGAAAGAAGGTACATCTATTGACTGGTGGGAAGACATCAACAAATATCTCGTCGAAATGCTTTCCCCGGCTGCCTTTGAACGTCTCATCCAGCGTATGCTTCGGGAAACGGGCTTCACCCAAGTTGAGGTAACCGGCAGAACTGGAGATGGCGGAATTGACGGGAAGGGAATCGCGAAAATTAACGGAATCCTTAGCTTCAGAGTCGTCTTCCAGTGCAAACGTTATAGCGGATCAGTTGGTTCCAGTGAAATTAGAGATTTTCGAGGAGCAATGCAAGGGCGTGCGGACAAGGGTCTGTTCATCACCACTGGCTATTTTACACGCGAGGCTGCGAAGGAGGCAACTCGTGATGGCGCAATCGCAATCGACATTATTGATGGTGAGAAGCTTGCGGAAAAACTAAAAGAGCTTACACTTGGAGTGAAAATCGAACGTGTAGAACGCGTGGTAATCGATGAAGAGTGGTTCAAATCAATCTAACCAAAGAACAGTTTGTTCCATGTGTGGTGCCATGGTCGGGGATTTTTGGCAGACCCGTCCTACACGGCCTGTTGTTCTCCGTCTACATCCGCGGCCCGGGGACTTGGGGCAAGTTTGGATTCTCTGCGATGAATGCCACGAAGGTTTGCGAGGTTTACATCGCCAGCCTCAACGTCAGAGTCAAGATCTCGATACTCATGTAGTTGAAAGAAACGGATATACCTGCCAAATGTGCGGGGCTGCAGCCGGCGACCCCGATCCACTTGGCGGACCTCGAACCGTTCGACTGACTATGGGTCATATTATTGACAAGTCCAAAGGTGGTGATGATTCGCCCCAAAATCTGCGAGCAGTCTGTACAGACTGCAACGAAGGCCTACAGAATACATCGCTACCGAAACCGAACAGAATCCACCTTTTAGCTCAGGTTCGGCGAGCTACGATTCAAGATCAACGCGCCTTGCTGGATTGGATGCTTCGAAAATTCAATCTGCAAACCGTGGAGAAACAAACGAAAAAACCAAAGAAGGGCTGAGTGTTATACCGTGATTGATCACCGAAAGACTTGTTACGGGGTATCGAGAATGAAAAGCGAAAGAAATAGAAGAACAAACGTTGTTACGCGACGGCAATTTCTTAAGGGGTCGGCGGCGGCTGGGACGGCTTTGTTGGGGGCGACGATTGTGCCAGCTTCGGTTTTTGGGGCCGAAGCGCCGAGCAATCGCATCACGTTCGGCTTCATCGGCGTCGGACGGATGGGCTCGGGTGACATGCGCGAGATTTTGGGATTCAAGCAAGCCCAGATCATTGCCGTATGCGATCTCGATACCAACCGCGTTGAAAACGCTCGGAAAACGGTCGAAGCCCACTACAGCCGACAGACCTCCGGCGGCGCCTACAGCGGATGCAAGACCTTCGGCGATTACAGAGACCTGGTCGCCCAGGCGGATATCGACGCGGTCAGCATCGCCACGCCCGACCACTGGCATATACTTCCCGCCATCGCCGCCGCTAAAGCGGGCAAGGACATCTTCCTGCAGAAACCGCTGAGCCTGACGATCAGAGAAGGCCGCGTGCTAAGCGATACGGTCCATCGGTACAATCGAATCTTCCTAGTCGGAAGTCAGCAGCGTTCCGACGCGCGCTGGCGCCACGCCTGCGAGCTGGTTCGCAACGAGCGGATCGGCAAGCTGCACACGGTCAGGGTGGGTTTTGGCACGGACCCGGGCACCACGCCCAAGCCGCCCATGCCGGTCCCCAAGAATCTTAATTACGAGATGTGGCTCGGCCAGGCGCCCTGGGCGCCATACACCGAGGAGCGCGTCCATCCGCAGAAAGGCTACGGCCGGCCCGGCTGGCTGCGGATCGCCGACTACGGAGCCGGCATGATTACCGGCTGGGGCGCACACCACAACGACATCGCCCAGTGGGGCATGGGAACCGAATACACCGGCCCGGTCGAAATCGAGGGACAGACCGAGTATCCGAGAGACGGCCTCTGGAACGTGCACGGCGATTTCAGCATCACGTATACCTACGCCAGCGGCGTCAAGGTCATCTGCGCCGACAACAAGAAGAACAAACAAGGCGTTCTGTTCGAGGGTGACAAGGGCTGGGTGTACGTCAAACGCGGGGCCATCGACGCCCAGCCGAAGTCCCTGTTGACCTCGACCATCGGAGCGGACGAAATCCATCTTTATAAGAGCAACAATCATAAGCAGAATCTCCTTGAGTGCATCCGCTCGCGCCGCGAGACAGTCGCCCCGGCCGAGGTCGCGCACCGCTCGTGCACCGTCTGCCTGTTAGGTGGCATCGCCATGAAGTTGGGCTACAAGCTCAGGTGGAATCCCGACAAGGAAGAGTTCGTCAACGACGACGCGGCTAATCGGATGCTCAGCCGAACGATGCGCAGCCCGTGGAAACTGTGCTGAGATTGACTATTTGCGATTGACAATTGACTATTGAAAAGACAGGAGCGTCATATGAAATGGCGGATGCAAGTCGGCGTGCTCTTGGTGATCGTTATGTGCGGCTGCTCTCTGTTGCCGGCGGCGGGGCAAAAGCTGACCGCAACACTCGAAAAGGACAAAATCGCCGTTGCTATCGACGGCAAATTGTTCACCTGCTACAAGTTCGCCGCCGATCAAAAGTATCCGTACTTCTGGCCGGTCAACGGGCCGGCATCGGGCAAATCCATCACGACGGAGACATCCGAGCCGTATCCGCACCATCATTCACTCTTCTTCGGCTGCGACCGCGTCAACGGTGGCAACTACTGGCAGGACGTCAACGCGCGAGGCCAAATCCTTTCGCAAGGGCCGAAGATCGTCGCCGGCTCGGGCGAGCGAATCATTCTGACCGACCGGTGCCTCTGGAAGCAGCCGGGCAAAGACCCCGTCATCGAAGACAGGCGGCAGATCGCGATCTCCGCGCCGAGCGAAAAGCTGGGGTTCATTGACTTCAAGATCAGTGTGATACCGCTGGTCGATATCGAGATCCTCAAGACCAACCACTCCCTGTTTTCAGCCCGCGTCGTGTCCGAATTAAGCGTCAATTCCGGCGGCACGCTCATCAACGCCGAGGGCAAGACCAGCGAAAAAGGTACGTGGGGCGTCGCCTCGCCCTGGTGCGACTATTCCGGCACGCGCGATGGCGTCACCGAAGGCATCGCGATTTTACAGAATCCGAAGAATCGCTGGTTTCCCAGCCGCTGGTTCACCCGGGATTACGGATTCTTCTCTCCGACACCGATGTACTGGCTGGAAGGTGACAAGCTGAATCTGGCCAAAGGTGAACCGCTTACTCTCACGTACCGGGTGGTCGTCCATGTTGGCGACGTCAAGACGGCCAATATCGCGAGTCTCTTCGAGCAGTACAAACGGAAAACAGAGTAACTACACGTCTCCGGATAGGGGCGGGAGATGGCTGCTACGTTTTTTCATGTGGTAGAACGCAGAGCGTGGATCAGAACGAGCACGCACACCATCGTGTTCGACCGCGATCCGGACTATCCGCGTTTTGCACGCGATCCGGGCGGCCACGTCAAGCGGATGTTGCGCATCTGGCTTGCTGAGCCTGGGGGTGATCGGCCCTGCCTGCGTGCCTACCTCGGGACCGTGACCTTCTGCTTCATGGGCCCCTCCTTTCGAGATTTGTGCCGTCTATTTCATCTAACATCCCGGGCCGCCAGGGCAGCCGGGCATTCTGCCAAGACGCTGCGAAACGATCTGGCCACGCTGCTGCGAAAATACATTCGCGAAGAATACGGCTCGCCCCGCCCGCACGCTTCCTGAAGCCGGCCATCGGCATCCGCCCGTTGACCCGTCAGCACCCACTCATAAAATTTCACGCGCATCCACGTAGTTTTGCGGGTGACCTGAGTCAAAAGAACGACGTAAGAGCTGTTAACAAGAATTGTTGGCGTACTTTACGCGGGACAAGAAATGTTCCTTCAAGAGAGGTGATAACGGCGGTGGCAAGTGAAGCTACAACCAGCGAAGTGAAGGGCATCGATACCGATGCCCTTCAAAACACCATTAGCGACATCAAGACGTACCCCGACCTCGCAAAATGCAGGTTCCACGTACGGAACAAATGGCTTGAGGGCAACCACAACCGGACCACGACTACCAGCTTCCAGGGGCCAAGCGGGAAAATGAGCACCCGCAGCTCTTTGAACTCGAGGCTGACAAGCCGCCCGTTCGGGCGGGCTGTGTGACGACAAGCCTGGTGGCGCGTGCCGGCGTGCAACGTCCCGGGCCTCAACCGCACCTTCAGACTTCCTACAGTTCATCTCCTGTCTCGGATATTCTGAAGAACCAATCATAAAAAATGATTATTATAGGACTTTTCTCTTGACAGGTACTATAGATGATGATATGGAATACCCTTACTGGTAGTAAAGGAGACGGGATGACAAGGTTTCTTTTCACCTAAAGTCCGTCTTTCTGCCCTGAAAGACTCGTTCAGGAATCCAAAGGCAACAAGTGGGTAACCGTATGACGGTTTGAACCGGAGGCCGCATTTTAGTGCGAAGGACCGCACGTTACGCAGTCAAC
>JARRQQ010000009.1:0-19498 GCA_037381725.1 Sedimentisphaerales bacterium | reverse complement strand
GAATCCACGCACGCCAAGTACGAACGGATCAAAAAAGGCAACCTGTATCTGACCGATTTGCAGAGACTGACCGTTGCCGAGCTGCACGACATTGCGAAGAAAGAGAACATCACGGAGTACAGCGCGCTCAAGAAGCAGGACTTGATCTTCAGGATTCTCAAGGAGCGCATCCGTCAGAACGGGCTCATGTATGGCGAAGGCGTCTTGGAAGTGCTGCCGGACGGGTACGGCTTCTTGCGCAATCCCGATTATAACTACCTGTCGTCATCCGACGACATCTACGTCTCGCCTTCTCAGATCCGGCGTTTCGGCCTGCGGACCGGCAATATTGTCTCCGGACAGATCAGGCCGCCGAAGGATTCGGAAAAGTACTTCGCGCTGTTGCGCGTCGAGGCCATCAACTTCGAGGACCCGGACAACCTTGCCGAAAAGGTCGTCTTCGCTGACCTGACGCCGTTGCACCCGGAGGATCGTTTTATCCTCGAGACTACGGCCGAAGAGTTGAATATGCGCATCATTGATTTGGTGACGCCGGTGGGCAAGGGACAGCGCGGCTTGATCGTGGCTCCGCCGCGAACAGGCAAAACGATTCTACTGCAGAAGATCGCGAACGCCCTGAGTACCAACCATCCCGACGTGAAATTGATCGTGCTGCTGATCGACGAGCGGCCCGAGGAAGTGACGGAAATGGAACGCAAGACGGCCGCCGACGTCGAGGTCATCAGCTCGACGTTCGACGAGCCGGCCGCACGTCATTGCCAAGTGGCCGAAGTCGTGATCGAAAAAGCAAAGCGGCTCGTCGAGTATGGTGAAGACGTGGTCATCTTGCTGGACTCCATCACGCGACTGGCCCGCGCCTACAACACCGAGATGCCGCATTCCGGCCGCATCCTGACCGGCGGTGTCGATGCCGGCGCGATGCAGATGCCGAAGAAATTCTTCGGGGCCGCCAGAAACATTGAAGAAGGCGGCTCGCTTACCATTTTCGCAACGGCCCTGATCGACACCGGGTCGAAAATGGACGAGGTGATCTTCGAGGAATTCAAGGCTACCGGCAATATGGAGCTGCACCTGGACCGGCGTCTCGTGGATCGAAGGACCTGGCCGGCCATCGACATCAGCCGAAGCGGAACCCGGCGAGAAGAGCTGCTGCTTGATCCGAAGGAGCTTCAGCTTGTCTACCGGCTCCGAAGAGTCCTGAGCGAGCTGAACCCGGTCGAAGCGATCGAGCTGCTCAAGAGCCGGTTGGCCAAGACACGAACCAATGCGGAATTCCTTATGACGATGAACCTCGACTAAGCCCTGCGGGCGGTCGAGGCAGGCGGGCAATGAAACTCAACTGGGGTCGAATTGTCTGCTTTACACGACGGTTTCTTGCGATTAGGATACTATTCCGGCGACTGTACAGCGCCGGAATTTTTTATGGCGACTGTCTCAAACGAGTAAGCTATGGCTGAAGAACTCTCGAGAACATACGAGCCGAGAACTATCGAGCAGCAGGCGAATGAGATATGGTCTTCCCGTGCGTACTTTCACGCCGAACCGCAAACAGGTGACGGCGACAGGGACAGCTACACGATCGTCATCCCCCCGCCCAACGTTACGGCGCCGCTGCATCTCGGCCATGCACTGAACAACACTTTGCAGGACGTTCTGATCCGCTTTCGCCGGATGCAGAATTATAACACCCTGTGGATGCCGGGCACCGACCACGCGGGCATTGCCACGCAGACGGTCGTCGAGAAGCGAATCCTCTCGGAAGAAGGCAAACGCCGAACCGACTTCGAGCGCGACGAGTTCGTGGCGCGCGTTCAGGCGTGGAAAGACGAATACGAAGCTTGCATCATCAGTCAATTGAAGGCGATGGGCTGCTCGTGCGACTGGGCGCGGACGCGGTTCACCATGGACGACGTGTGTGTCAAGGCCGTTCGCAGCGCGTTCTTCAAGCTCTTTAAGGACAGCCTCATCTATCGCGGCAAGAGGCTAGTCAACTGGGACCCGGCCACTCAAACCGTCCTGGCCGACGATGAAGTCGAGCACGAAACCGTCCAGGGACATTTCTGGTACCTAAAATATCCTCTCAAAGAAGCGGTAAGTATTGGTGATGAACGGGTTGAATGTGTAACTGTAGCAACAACAAGACCGGAGACGATGCTCGGCGATACGAATGAATCCAAATGATCCTCGTGCGGAATATCTGGTCGGTAGAATCGTGAAGCTCCCCATCGTTGGACGTCATATTCCAATTATCTCCGATGAACACGTGGTCTTGCCTGATGCAAATAGCGAGGACGAGAAGGCACGCTTCTCGACCGGCTTTTTGAAAGTCACGCCGGCCCACGACCCGGACGACTGGGAGATCGGCCAGAGGCACAATCTGGAAGTGATTAACGTCATGGCCCCCGACGGGTCGATCAGCGATAAGCACGGCTGGTCGGACGCCGGTGAGCCGGAGGCACAAGCCCTGCTCGGCATGGACCGCTTCGAGGCACGCGAAGCTATCGTCGAATGGTTCCGTCAGGAGGGACTTCTCGAAGAGGTCCGCGAATACACCCACGAAGTTGGGC
This sequence comes from Sedimentisphaerales bacterium, assembly GCA_037381725.1. Classification (GTDB taxonomy): domain Bacteria; phylum Planctomycetota; class Phycisphaerae; order Sedimentisphaerales; family Anaerobacaceae; genus JAFGTG01. The sequence continues at coordinate 16,931 of JARRQQ010000009.1, read as the reverse complement.
ACAGCTACCGTAGTCACGTCCCGATTGAGCCTTATTTGTCCGATCAGTGGTATATCGCGGTCAAAAAGCCCATCGAGCATCTTAAAGAGAAATTCGGTGATGGCTTGATTGATGGCACGGACGTGCCGGTCAACTCCTTAGCGGGTTTGGCCTTGAAACCCTTGCTCGACGGTCGCCTGCGATTCATCCCCGATCGTTACGCCAAGACCTATCAGACCTGGCTGGAAAATCTCCGCGACTGGCCTATCAGCCGCCAACTCTGGTGGGGACACAGGATTCCTGTCTGGTCGATCACATTCTCGCCTGCCCATTATAGGAACATAGGTCAGCCAGACGAGAAACACGACGAAGAATGTGAAACTCATGTGCTGGAGTTTCTGCGTCAATGTGGCGTTGATATTGATGCTGAGATCGCATCTTATCGTTCTCCTCGTCTTATCGAAGGGACTTATCCATTCTATGTCTGTGGGAAAATCGAGAAAGTAGATGAGATATTAGAACAGCTAAGTAAGGTTCTTAAACATAAAAGCGGGAAGGGTGTATCAAGAAAACAGCTTGAGGAATGGAGCATAGAGAATAAGCAATTCGAAACAAGATGCGGAAGAGATGCGTTAAGATACATCAACAATAACCTTCGCCAACGAATTAAGACCTGTACAAGGGACGACGATGTTCTTGATACGTGGTTTTCGTCGGCGCTCTGGCCGTTTAGTACTCTGGGTTGGCCGGATGAGACGGCGGAGTTGAAGACGTTCTATCCGGGCGACGTGCTGTGTACGGCGCGGGAAATTATTACGCTGTGGGTCTCGCGGATGGTGATGATGGGACAGTATTGCGCCGGAGACATTCCATTCAGCGACGTATACATTCACGCGATGATCCAGGACGGCCAGGGACGCAAGATGTCCAAGAGCCTCGGCAACGGAATCGATCCGTTTGTCGCGATCGACAGTCACGGCGCCGACGCGATGCGTTTCACGTTGGCCAGCATGGCGACGGACACGCAGGATATCCGGATGCCGGTGGCGACGATGACGCTGCCTGATGGACGCCAGGCCAATACGTCACCGAAGTTCGACATCGGGCGGAACTTCTGCAACAAGCTCTGGAACGCTTCGCGGTTTGCCATGATGAATCTCGAAGGGATCGATCCCGCACGATTCGATCCGAGCCAGATGGACGTGACTGACAAGTGGATCCTCTCCCGCCTGGCAAGTACGATTTCCGAAGTCACGGAATCTCTGGAGAAGTTCAAGTACAGCGAGCCGTTAGGGGAGCTTTACAAGTTTTTCTGGAACGACTTTTGCGACTGGTATCTCGAATGGGCCAAGCCGAGGATGCAGGACGAACAAAAGCGGCCCATCGCGCAGAACGTCCTGGCCTTCGTACTGGATCAGACCTTGCGGCTGCTGCATCCATTTGTTCCCTTTATCACGGAAGGGATTTTCCAGAAGCTCAATGAGGTCTCACCGGTCCGGCGGCTCGAAGGCCTTGAGGAGGCCAAGGGTTCGGCCGCTCTGGTCGTTGCTGAGTGGCCGGAGAAGATAGACTCCTTGCGCCAGCCCGAGGCCGAGAGGCAAATCGACGTCGTGCAGGCCGTCATCCGGGCCATTCGCGACATCAGAAATAATCGAAATATCGCTCCGAAAGAGCTTTTGATTGTCTCGGCGAAATCGCAACAGGACATTGTGGATATTTTGAATCCGAATTCTGGACTGGTCTGCGAGCTGGCCGGCGTGCGCGAGTTTCGCGCCGGGACCGACGTGGAGAAACCGGCCAACGCCGCCGTGTCAATGGCGGATTTGACGGAAGTCTACATCCACGACGCCATCGATCCGGCGGCGGAGCGACAGCGATTCGAGAAGCAAAAAGAGCAGATCGAAAAAGCCAAGAAAGCGGCTGAGGGCAAGTTAGCCAACGAGAACTTCGTGACCAAGGCCAAGCCGCAGGTCGTGGCCCAGGCCAGGGAGAGGCTCGCCCAGCTTGCCGAGCAACTGGAGGCTATTGAAAAACATCTGTCGGAGTTGGAGAATACGGAACGTAACGACGGATAGATGAGCCGGTGCATTCGCTCATCGGCGCGTCCGCAGAATAAGGGTGAGACTGAAATGGAAACGGAAGCTGAACTGTCTCGTATCATTATCAACGAAATGTCCGATCAGCAGGTGATCGTGCTCAAGGAGCTCCACGGGCCTCGGAGCTTTCCTATTGTGATCGGCATTGTGGAAATCTTCGCGATCGACCGCCGCCTTAAAGGCATCAAGCCCGCGCGCCCGATGACGCACGACCTGCTGGCAAGCGTCATTGAGAATCTCGGGGCCAAGGTCGAGAAGATCGTCATCAACGATCTGCGTCACCACGTCTTTTATGCCAGGATTCACCTGAGCCTGGATGGGCGGATGATCGAAATCGACTCCCGCCCTTCGGATGCGATTGCACTGGGGGCGGCGCTGGACGCGCCTATTTTTGTTGCTGATCACGTTTTCGATCAGGCTTCCCAGTAGTGAAAGTCGAAATGATGAGCACCACGACACCCAGACAAAGCAGACTGTCCGCGACGTTAAATGTATGCCAGTGGAAGTTGCGGTAGTAGACGTCGACAAAGTCCCGTACGGAACCACCGTTGAAAATCCTGTCGTACAGATTGCCGCAGACGCCGGCGGCGAGGAGCCCCAGGGCGACGTGCACTAATCTTTGTCGGTTCCCGCTGAAGAGAAAGACCGCCAGAATGACGATGACGGCTCCGATGGAAATGGCGATCAGGAAGTGAACGCGACCTGAGAACCAGCCGAATGCGGCACCGTTGTTGAGAGCCGGGACAAACTCCAGAAAACTGTCCAAGACAGGATACCTCTCGCCGGGCCGCAACCAATCGAATACGGCCTTCTTTGTCCACAGGTCCAGCGCCAGGCCCCCTACCATCAAGGACCAGAATGTCAGGTGCGCCTTGGCATCCGGCAGCACGCCGGGTACGTGCTTCAGCCAAGCCCGGCACGTCATCCGGGCACAGGTATCGTCTGTTGTGGTCTCAGTCATATTGACAGCCATAGTCCCTACCTAATAGTCCTGCCCTCTCCAATCGGGCGGGATTGTATCATAGCTGGTGCCGTTGTCAAAGACTTTTGCGAACCCGCGCCATTTTGTGTTGCCGCCCGTTATGTGGGTATTTGACAAATCCCTTCCAAGCGGTATCATACTCTGACTTGGCAGGACAACAACAGATCGGCAAGGCTGTGCCTTGTCTTTACTACTTTGGCTTGAAAGGCTCCTTTTCATGACGAGAAAGAAGGTGACGCTGAAGAAGAGACCGTTTGTGCTGATTATTCGTGACGGCTGGGGCTATAACCCCGACCACTCCGAGGACGAATACAACGCGATTAAGCGCGCCAACACGCCGGTGGACGACATGCTGATGGCGGAATTCCCGAATTGCCTGATCCATACCAGCGGCGAGGACGTAGGTTTGCCGGCCGGAACGATGGGCAACAGCGAGGTTGGACACCAGAACATCGGGGCCGGGCGGATCGTCCCCCAGGAATCCGTCAGAATCAGCAGGACCATTCGAGATGGATCATTTTTCGAGAACGAGGAGTTCCTGAGGCTCATCAAGTACGTCAAGGCCAACCACGGCAAACTGCACCTCATGGGCCTGTGTAGTAATATTGGCGTCCACTCTCTATTGGACCACCTCTACGGATTGCTCGAATTAGCCAAGCGAAACGACTTGTCGGACGTCTTCATCCACGCGTTCACCGACGGGCGGGATTCGCCGCCCAACAGCGGGGCTGGCTACGTCGCGGATATCGAAGCCAAGGCGCATGAAATCGGCGTCGGCAAGATCGCATCCGTCATGGGACGATTCTACGCGATGGACCGTGACAGCCGGTGGGACCGCGTGCAGAAGGCCTACGAGTGCATGAGGTTCGGCAAGGGGATCAAGGCCGGAAACGCCGCCGAGGCCGTCGCCAAGAGTTACGACGGAGATGTCACCGACGAATTCATCGAGCCGACGTCCATCGTGGATGAAAACGGAGAGCCTCTGGCGAAAATAGAGGACGGTGACGGCGTGATCTTCTTCAACTTTCGCGGCGATAGACCGCGCGAAATTACCCGGTCGCTTGTCATGCCGGATTTCCAGGAGTTTCCGAGAACGGCAAAGCCGGACATTCACTTCGTTTGCATGACCGAGTACGACGCGACGATTCCCGCGCCCGTGGCCTTTCCGAAGCCTCCAAAGATGAAGAACATCCTGGGGGCCTATTGGAGCTCGCTGGGCCTCAAGCAGTTTCGCTGCGCTGAGACGGAAAAATATGCTCACGTCACTTTCTTTTTCAACGACTATACGGAAAAACCGTTCGCGGGCGAGGACAGGCAAATCGTCCCTTCGCCCCGCGTGCGGACCTATGACCTGAAGCCCGAGATGAGCGCTTATCAAGTGACCGATGTGGTGCTGGAGCGGCTGGGCTCGGAGAAGTATGACGCGGCCGTCATCAACTTCGCCAATCCGGACATGGTCGGACATACTGGGTTGCTCACCTCCGCGATCAAGGCGGCCGAGGCGGTCGATGAATGTGTGGGCAGAGTATTGGACAAAGTCAAGAGTCTGGGCGGAGCAGCGGTTGTTACCGCCGATCACGGCAATTTCGAGAAAATGATCGACGAAAATCCGGGGGATCCACATACCGCTCATACGGTGGGCGACGTACCACTCGTCATCTTCGATGAACGCTTCAAGAACGCCAAGCTGCGCGAAGGTGGCCGATTAGCCGACATCGGCCCGACGCTTCTGCAAATGATGGACCTTCCACAACCCGAAGAAATGACTGGCCAAAGCTTGTTGCTCACGTGAATCGGAGGCGGCCATAATGGAATTGGATCTGAGCAGCCTTCGCAAGGCAGTTGATTCTCTGGAAAGGACGCTGAGAGTCGCTCAAGACCAGACATTGGCGGCCGGACTGGACAACGATGCGAAAGATGCCATAAGGGCGGGAGTGATCCAGAACTTCGAGTTCACCTATGAGTTGTGCTGGAAGTTCATAAGGCGGTGGATCAAGGAAAATGCCGATGTCGAGGAGGCGGAACATCCGCGAACGCGCAAGGAGCTTTTTCGCTTGGCGGCACGTTTCGGTCTGATCAGACAGCCCCTTTCATGGTTCTCCTACGGCGACGCGCGCAATCTGACGTCGCATACCTACGATGAACACAAAGCCGAATCGGTATACGAAGCAGCCGTGGGTTTTGCAGAAGATGCCAGGTATCTACTCGATAGATTAGAAGAACACAATGATTGACGTGAAAGAGAAATATCTGACCGAAATCCGGCGGATTCTGGGCGAGCACGTGCCCGATTGCGAGGCCCGCGCCTTTGGCTCGCGCGTCGAAGGTAAGGCGCGTGAGTTTTCCGATCTCGACCTCGTGCTGGTTGGCAGTGAAAAGCTGGACTGGCGAAGGATAGAGCGGCTCAAGGACGCCTTCGCTTCATCCGATTTGCCGATGACCGTCGATGTCATTGACTGGCACGCAATATCAGACGAGTTCAGAGCAACCATAAAAGACAACTGCGAGGTCATCTTCGGACCTAGATGAAGCATCTGCTGGATCGCATGGCCATTGAATCTGATACGGTTATAATCCATTGCAGACTCCTTATCAGGTTTTCTTACCGGTCACTTTCTTTGCGGCAACTCTGATGAAATTTCTCAATAATCGCCTGATTATAGCTCTCATTGGTTGAACGTAAGCCACAAGCTACTCACTGTGCGAACAACGGTACACTGGAATTCCGGCAACAAATCAATAGAATGAACAACTATGGGACTGATAGAGGCACTTGACCAGAACATGATTAACATGATCGCCGCCGGGGAGGTGATCGAGCGGCCGGCCAGCGTGGTCAAGGAGCTGATGGAAAACAGCATCGACGCGGGGGCGACGAAAATTGTCGTCTCGGTTGAGGATGGGGGCAAGAAGCTCATATCCGTCACCGACAACGGCGCCGGGATGGACGCCGACGACCTGGCCCGCGCCTTCCAGCCTCACACCACCAGCAAGGTCAAAACCAGCGCCGACCTGCATGGCATATCGACGCTCGGCTTCCGGGGCGAGGCGCTCGCCAGCATTGCATCGGTCTCGCAGGTCAGGGCCGTGAGCAAAACGGAAGGCTCACCCAGCGCCAATAGCATCGAAATTGATTGTGGCCAGGCAGGCAAGCCCAGTCCATGCAGCGCGGATTCCGGCACGACGATCCAGGTCCGAGACCTTTTTTACAAACTGCCGGCCAGGCGCAAATTCCTTCGGACGACCAACACCGAACTGGGTCACGTCACCGAACAGTTCACCCGTATCGCCTTAGCCAACGAGCATCTCGATTTGACGCTCCTCCACAACGGACGGGAGCTCTATCGGCTGTTGAGCAACCAGGAACGCCACCAGCGAATCGCCGAGCTTTTTCCCGCGTTGTCCAGCGACGTCCCGAACGACTTGATCCAAGCTGAGAACCACGAGAAGAACCTTCACGTCCTCGCCCTGTTAGGGAGGCCGGATATTTCGAGAACGAGCAACAAGTTCCAGTATACTTTTCTGAACGGACGGTTCATCCGGGACAAATTCATCTCACACGCCATCAAGGAGGCGTATCGCGGGTTGCTGGAGCCGAATCGCTTCCCCATCGTCTTCCTGTTCATTCAAATGCCCTGCGAAGACTACGACGTGAACGTGCATCCGACGAAGATCGAGGTGCGCTTCTATAACGCCAACCTGGTTCATTCGCAGATTCTGGGCGCGCTTCGGGAAAAGCTCTTAGGCACAAATCTTGAGACGGCGGGCAGGCTGCCGGAGACGCCGGAGCCGAGGAGCGCCCCGCCGCCGTCGGCTTCGATGCGGGACCAGAGAATCGCCGACGCCATGGCCGAGTTCTTCAAGAAGCATAGGCCGGCTCAAACGCAGCAGCAAATGCGGTTTCGCTCTTCATTGCCCGCCAGGACAAGCAGCATGCCGACCGAGAGACCGGCGCCAACGACATATGACAGGAGATTTCTGCAAATCCACGACAGCTTTATTGTGGCGCAAACAGAGGACGGGTTTGTTATTATCGACCAGCACGCGCTCCACGAGCGGATCATGTATGAGACGCTCTGCAAGCGGGTGCGCGAGCACAAGCTTCAGTCCCAGAAGCTGCTGATGCCCGAAACCTTCGAAATCACGACCTCGTCGGCCGAGGTTCTCAGAGTCAACGCAGAGCTTATCGAGAAATTGGGAATCGAGATCGTTCCTTTCGGTCCCAAGACGATGGCCGTCCAGGCGTTTCCGACGCTCCTGGCGAACGTTCAGCCAGTCGACTTTGTTCGGGACCTGCTGGATTTGTTGGACCGAAAGGACGCGGGAGTTGACGCGGAAAGGCTGCTCGACGAGATTCTAAACATGGCGGCGTGCAAGGCGGCGGTCAAGGCCGGCCAGAAGCTCACCGACGCTGAAATCGAGCAATTGCTCGCGGACAAACAGACGGCTGAATCTTCCACGCGCTGTCCTCACGGCCGGCCCACGACGATTAGATTTACAATTAGCGATCTGGAAAAACAGTTCAAGAGAACCTGATGGGCAAGTGGCGTTGTTTATTGTTGGCAATGGTGTGCTGGATGGCGGTCGGATACGGCGTGTGCGGCACTGGGCAGGACCACGGAGACAACGGTGCCCCCCTGCCCCACCAAGCCGGCCGGATTGTCTCGATGGCTCCCAACCTCACGGAAATCCTTTTTGCACTCGGGCTGGATAAGGAAATCGTCGGTGTTACAGCGTTTAGCGATTACCCCCCGGCGGCGAGACAGAAGAACAAGGTCGGGACGTTCTGGCAACCGAATGTCGAAGCGGTCGTAGCCGCCAGGCCGAGCCTTGTCCTGACGCTCGCAATCCCGGGTCAGAAGAATCTTGCCGAGCGTTTGAGCCGAATAGGGTATAACTGCCTGATTGTGAAGATCGACGCGGTCGATGAGCTTTTTGCGGCGATTGAGAAGATCGGGACGGTGACCGGCAAGCAGCGTGAGGCGGATGAGGTTGTCAATGGCATTCAAAGGAAGCTCAAAGCCCTTTCGGCCCTGGTCGAGACAACCGGGAAGGTCAGAGTCCTTTGGGTCGTTCAGAGAGAGCCCCTCCGCGTGGCCGGCCGGAACACCTTTGTGAACGAGATAATCGAGATGGCGGGTGGCGAAAACGCGATAGGTCCGACGGTTTATCAGTATCCCCCTATCGGGGCAGAGCAGGTCATTGCCTGCCGGCCGGACGTGATCCTCGAGCCGGACATGGGTCAGCAAGACTTGTCCGCTCAGCAAGCGAACGCACTGCAATATTGGAGCAAGTTTCGTAACGTGCCCGCCGTCGCTAACGGGCGGGTGGTCGTCATACCCGGGGACACGGTCTCCCGGCTGGGGCCGCGATTGTACGAGGGCGTGGAAATGATCGCCCGGTGTTTGAAGCCCGATCTGTTTAGAAATTAACGCGATGAGCCAACTGTTGACGCCAAGAACGCTGATCTTCAGGACCGTTGCGGCCCTCGTGCTGCTCGCGGCGGTGATGTTCGTGTGCCTGCTGATCGGCAGTGAGAAGGTCTCATTGAGCGCCGCATTCACTGGATCCGGTTCTCAGACGACGTCCAATCCCGATTATGAGATTCTCGTGCGATTTAGACTGCCGCGAATCGTGTTAGCGTGCCTCGTGGGCGCCGCTTTGGCCTGTTCGGGCGTTGTCTTTCAGGCCCTCTTGCGAAATCCGCTCGCCGATCCCTATATCCTCGGCATATCGAGCGGAGCAGGACTGGGGGCCATTATCGCAGTCATCAGCGGACTGAACTGGACGCTGTGGGGGCGATCTCCCATTGCGGTTTTTGCGTTCATTGGCGCTTTAGGCACGGTTTGGTTCGTGTGGTTTCTCGGCCGGCTCACGGGCAGGTTCTACGTCACGGGCCTGCTGCTCGCCGGGGTCGTGGTGAACGCCTTCTTCTCGGCGATGATTATGTTCCTGACGTCCGTATCCAAAGCGGAACAGGTTTATTCGACGATACTCTGGCTTATGGGCAACATGACGGAGGCGGACTTTTTCGTTCTTTGGATCGGAACCGGCTGCGTGGTCGGGGGCGTCGCGGCGTTGTATTTCATCAGCCCGCAGCTCAACGCCCTGAGCTTCGGCCCCGAGGCGGCCAAGAGCATGGGCGTCAACACCGGCCGGACACGGACCATCGCCTTCGCCATCGCGGCGGGCATCACCGCCATCGCGGTCAGCCTGAGCGGCTTAGTGGGATTCGTCGGGCTTGTCGTTCCGCACGGCGTTCGACTTGTCTTCGGCCCCGACCATCGCCAGTTGCTGCCCCTCAGCGCGATCGTCGGCGCGATATTCCTGGTCCTCGCCGACACGCTGGCCCGAACGATCGTCGCTCCGACGCAGTTACCCGTCGGCGTCGTCACGGCCATCGTCGGCGGGCCGTTCTTTCTGGTTCTGCTGGTCAGGTACAGCAGAAAGGTGAGCTGGCTAAGATGAGCGCCATCATGGAGATAGACAACGTGAGCTTCGGCTATCGCCCTGGGAGCCTGGTCGTCCGGAACGTCAGCTTCAGCGTCGCGGCGGGTACGTTTCTGGCGATCATCGGGCCGAACGGAGCGGGCAAGAGCACGTTGCTCGGGCTGATGTGCGGCGTCTTGAAACCGGAATCGGGTAAGGTCACTATCGACGGCAAGCCGGCCGGATCGTACGGCGCGCGGGCTCTTGCGGCAAAGGTAGCCGTGGTGCGGCAAGAGTACGGACCGATCTTCAGCTTTTCAGTCGCCGAGACGGTCCTGATGGCGCGGACTCCCTACTACGGCTCGGGAGGCTTCGAGCGTCAAGCCGACAGAGAAATAGCCAGCGCTGCCCTGGAGATGACAGACACGACCTGCTTTGCCTCGCGCCCGATCACCAGTCTCAGCAGCGGCGAGCGACAGCGCGTTTTCATCGCCCGCGCACTCGCCCAGGACAGCCCGATTCTGTTGCTCGACGAGCCAACGAACTTCCTGGACCTGAAACATCAAGTGGGCGTGTTCGACCTGCTCAAGTCGGCCCAGCTCGAAAAAGGCAAGACCATCGTGACGGTCATACACGATATCAACCTGGCAGCCCAGTATTGCGACGCCGTCCTGCTTCTCGGTGCCGATGGCGCCTATCGCCATGGCGGCGTTGAAGACGTACTCTCCCCAGAGCGGCTCAAGAACATTTTCCAGGTCGAGGTCTTTGCCGGAGATATTGGCGGAAAACAATTCTTTATCCCCGTAGGCAAGCTGGCAAAATACGGCCAGCCGCCCGCCAAAGACCCTGAATAAGCAAGATCGTAACTATCCTCTCCAAAAAGACTTATGTCTAAGCCTGCAATTTATCTTGAACAATCCGGCTACGTTATCTATACTTATCCGGTTTATGAGCAGACGCTCTTGACACCATAGGGAATGCTCATTGTCGTGCACGCGCGACGGTCTTGGCACCGCCGGCTTGCGGAGTGTGCCGCAATGAGCTTCTACCGTAGAAAGGCAGACATCGAAGTGACGCAAAAACGTAAAAAGACCAGCAGGAAAGAAGTCAGCGCAACCCGGAAAAAGAAACGCCGTCTCTCAGACGCCGATCTGGAGCAGTTCCGAAAGATGCTGCTGGCCAAGCGCAGAGAGATACTGAACAACGTAACCGAGTTTGAGGACGAAGCCCTCAAAAAATCCCGCCTGGACGCCAGCGGAGATCTGTCGTGCATGCCGATCCACATGGCCGACCTCGGAACCGACAACTTCGAGCACGAATTCGCCCTGGGTCTGATGGGCAGCGAGAGGAAGCTGCTCAAAGAGATCGACGAGGCGCTGGAGCGTATCGAGAAGAAGGTGTACGGCATCTGCGAAGGTACGGGCAAGCCGATCCGCAAGGCCCGGCTGAAAGCCCAGCCGTGGGCTCGTTATTGCGTCGAGTACGCGCGTATGCTGGAACAGGGACTGGCCTCAGAGCAGGAAGAATAAACCTCCGTATGGAATACCGATGTCCGGTTTGCCACAAGACCTTCCAAGCCCCCGGCGAAAAACCCGTCGAGCGAACGCCTTTCTTTCCCTTCTGCTGCGAGCGGTGTAAGCTAATCGACCTGGGTGCTTGGCTTGACGCCGAGTACAGGATAACCTCCGAGCCCGAGTCAGGAGAATCCGAAGAGTCACCCGAGGACGTCCGCGATGATTCCGAAGAGGAATGAGCGGTTGCATTCGAGCACAAAATCTTATTGAATCGATTAGAATCGATCGATAGAATTCTACAGTTGATTGCGGCTGTTCTCTGAAGGCACAGGAGCGATTGGTAGTTTCTCGAAAGGGAGCAAAATGGGCGATGCCAAAGAATCTTCCCGTTTTTTTGATGATTTCTTTTTTCCAAGACTATTCCGGACCTTCCGCATGTCCATCCAGCCGACTAAATTGATCATTGCCTCTTTGGCGTTGGCGGTGATCTGCTTGGCCGGGCGGATCATGGACCTCAGCAAGACCGTCGTCGTCACGCCGGGCTCGGGAACTGCGACGATTCAGCAGCGCACACAAGCCCGCGGCACGGTGGCTCGCACCGGTGTGGTCCCGGCGCCGGCACAAACCAGAGAGCGTATCACCGAGCTGGATATCTACGCAGCCAACCACGAGGCCGTGAACAAGTATATCGAAGCATACAAAGGAAAAGCCGAAGGCGTCGGAGTGTTCCATGCTCTCTGGCACTTTTCCACTAGCCGGTTTCAGGGCGCTGTCGATTCGGTGTTTGCCTTTGATCTGCGCGGATTGTGGGACAATATCACTGGTTGTGTCCAGGCGCTGGGATGGGCACTGAGGTATCACACCTTATATTGCATCATCTTTCTGGCGATCATTCTTGCCGTGATCTCCATCGCCGCCGGCGCGATCTGCCGGATTGCAGCTTTACAATTCGCCCGCAGTGAGAAGCCCGGCCTGACCGAGGCGCTACGATACAGCACGAAGCGATTCGTTAGCTACTTCACCACGCCCCTGGCCCCATTCGGCATCATCGCCTTCATGGGAGTGTTTGTGGTCCTGCTGGGCTTGATGGGCAACATTCCACTGGTCGGCGAGATTATCGTCGGTCTCGGCCTGCCGCTGGCCCTGCTGGCCGGCGCGCTCATCACCGTCATTCTCATCGGCGCCGTCGCGGGGTTCGGCATGATGTTCCCAGCCATCGCCTATGACGGTTCCGATTGCTTCGACGCCATCAGCCGCTCCTTCAGCTACGTCTATGCCAGACCGTGGCACATGCTCTTCTACACCTCCATCGCGGCTGTCTACGGCTCTATTTGCTACACGTTTGTCCGCCTCTTTGCTTTTCTGTCGCTTTGGATTACCCGGTTCTTCGTCCAAATCTCCCTCTGGACGAGGGATAGCACAGGCCAAGCCAACAAACTCGAGGCGATCTGGCCAAAGCCGGAGCTCGGGCATCTGCTCGGCTCTTCGGGCCCCGTGCCGACAAGCCGGACGGAATCCGTGGGCGCATTTCTGATATACCTTTTCCTCCTGGTCGTCCTGGGACTGGTCGTTTCTTTCATCATCAGTTTCTACTTCTCCGCCAATACCATCATCTATTCTCTGATGCGGGGCAAGGTGGACAACACTCCCCGCGAAGATATTTATATGCCTTTCGAGGAGGCGGACGTTGAGCCTGTGGTTCCCAGGAGCGAACCCGAGCGAGAAGAACCGCCCTCGCCTGAGCCGGAAACGCCGCCGGACTCAGATTCCTCGCAAGAGTGACGTAGAAAAGGCCGTGCGCGAAGAAGCGGATGAGGCGAGGCGGGCAAAGATGGCACTGACGGAGAATGATGCCAGAGACAGACGTTAACACGCCGCGCGATGACAAGGCTCGGGGCCTTCCGGAAGTCTCGAATCGTCTGCGAGTCGCGTTGCTTCGTTTTCGAAGGCCTCTGATCGTGCTGGCCCATATCGCCGCGTTTGCCCTCTCCTTGCTCTTGTCCTTCCTTGTTGTGCACAACATGCGGTTCACACACGAATGGCTCACCCTGTACCCTGCTTTGCTGCTGTTCTTTCTCATTGTCAAGCTGCCTGTCTTCGGGCTTTTCAAGCAATATCGCGGCTGGTGGCGTTACGTGGGCATCTCAGACCTTCACGTGATGGTCAAGGCGTCCATCGTCAGCACGGGTATCATCGTAGGTCTTTGGCTGGCCGTCAGCCGGGTCGAGTCGATTCGTCCATATCTGCCGCCCGGTCTGGAGCAGCCCGCCGAAGGTGTGTGCATCGCCGACATGTTCGCCACCGTCCTACTGCTCGGCGGGCTGAGGGTCGTCATTCGCCTATACTACGAGGCCTTCCGTACCGCGCAGACGGGCCGACTCAAGCGGTTTCTCATCATCGGCGCCGGAAACGCCGGCGAAGCCCTATTGCGAGAGATGAGCCGCATGCCCGTTGTTGAATACCATGTTGTCGGCTTCATCGACGATGATCCGATCAAACAAGACACGCACATTCACGGAATACCGGTTCTTGGCACGGTCGATCAGTTGCCCAGGATCTGTGAGAAACGCCGCATCGACGAAATCGCCATCGCCATGCCGTCGGCCAGCCCCCGACAGCTCAGGCGGGTAGTTCAGGCATGCGAGGGCACGAAGATCCGCTTTCGCACCGTGCCGTCCATCACGGACATCGCCTCGGGCAAGCTCCGGGTCTCTCAAATTCGCGACGTTGACATTAACGATCTGCTGGGCAGGCAAACGGTGCAGCTCGACCAGGAGCTGATAGAGGCTTTTGCCAGAGACAAGGTCACTCTGGTGACGGGGGCCGGCGGCTCCATCGGCTCGGAAATGTGCAGACAGTTGTGCCATTTCCGCCCGAAGCTGCTCTTGCTCGTCGAGCAGGCGGAGAATCCGCTGTTCTACATCGAGCGGGAGCTGCAGAAGCGGTTCCCAGCGGTCGCCATAAAGACCCTTGTCTGCGATATCACCGACAAGGCCCGAGTCGACGAGATTTTCTCAGGGTATAAGCCCGAGGTCGTCATTCACGCGGCTGCGCACAAGCACGTACCCCTGATGGAACTCAACCCGGGTGAAGCCGTCAAGAACAACGTCCTGGGCACGCGGATCGTTGCTGACGTGGCGGACGCTCACGACGTGGGCAACTTCGTGATGATCAGCACGGATAAGGCTGTCAATCCGACCAGCGTCATGGGGTGCTCCAAGCGAATTGCAGAGATGTACGTCCAGGACCTCAGCCAAACCAGCCAGACGCGTTTCGTTACGGTTCGGTTCGGCAACGTCCTGGGCTCCGACGGCTCGGTAGTGACGATCTTCAAGAGGCAAATCGCCGAGGGCGGCCCCGTGACCATCACACATCCCGAGATGAAGCGATACTTCATGACCATCCCGGAAGCCAGCCAGCTTGTGCTACAAGCCGCGACAATGGGAAAAGGCGGAGAAATCTTCGTGCTCGATATGGGCGAGCCGGTGAGAATTCAGGATTTGGCCAGAGAGCTTATAACGCTCAGTGGCTTTCGGCCCGGTGAAGACGTGGAAATCGTTTTTACCGGCCCCAGGGCAGGGGAGAAGCTCTTCGAGGAGCTCTCGATAGAAGGCGAAGACATGCAACGCACGAGGCATCCTAAGATCAGGATATCGAAGAATATTCCGGTGGACCGCAACAGGCTGCGAGCAGCCATCGACGAGCTGACAGATATGGCCCGAGCACAATCGCGCGAGGGGATCATCGCGAAAATCAAAGGGCTTGTTCCGGAGTACGTCAGCACAGATAGCCCTGTTTGAGCCCTTCCCGTCCGTGTCCCTCCCGCACAAATAGATTGACCCGGAAGGGGCAATTTGCCATGATGTAGGTGGTCTGGCCCCGCTTTTGCGCGAGCAATTCGGGGAACTTTTTGTGGTTATATAGGTCTAATCGAGGAGAAGACTTTGACGGACGCCATAAATGTCGACATTTGGCGCCAGCAGGCTGCCGAGAGGCCCATCAGTATTGACGATAGCCTTCTAATCGAACGGAGCCGGAAAGGTGATTCTGCGGCCATAGAGCGGCTGGTCCTCAAGTATCAGAACCGCATTTACAACGTTGTGCTGAGAATATGTGCCGATCCCGACGATGCCGCGGAACTCACGCAGGAAACATTTGTCAAAATAATAGAAAACCTGGGTAAATTCGAGGGTCGGAGCAGCTTTTATACCTGGGCATTCAGAATAGCGGTTAACCTGACCCTGAATTATCGCCAGAAGAATAAGAGGGTGGCGGTCAGATCGCTGGATTCCGAGGACGGATCGTACGATCCTCAGGCCGCACGTGCGCTGAAGGAATTGCTCAGCGACGACAGATCGCCCGATCCGGCCGCGATGGCGCAGAACAAGGAAGCGTATGAAATCGCCGTCAAAGCTTTGAGGAGGTTGGACGACGCACAGAGAACGGTGCTCGTGCTGCGGGATATCGAAGGCATGAGCTACGCACGGATCGCGGAAGTGCTGGGTATCGAGCTGGGCACGGTCAGAAGCCGACTGAGCCGGGCCAGGACCAGGCTGAGAGATATTTTGGAGGCCATTTTGTCATGACTGAGAATTCGGACAGAAATACGTATGATTCCGACACGCGTATGGACGAATTGCTCAATAGCTTCATCGACGGTGAGCTGACGGGAGGTAAGCAAACCGAGGTCGAAGAGCTTGTCGCCCGTGACGGGCGAGCGGCGCAGCGTCTGCGCCAGCTTCGCCAGTGCAAGGCGTTGCTCGGCTCCCTGCCCCGCGCGGAGGCGCCTTCTACGGTGTTGGAGGGTGTGAAAGCCTCGTTGGCTGCGACGGCACTGCCAGCCGAGGAACCGGCTTTGGACGAGCAAGCACGCAAGCCATATCCGCGCGTGCGACGGGTCCTTGCGGCTGCTGCAATGATCGGTCTGGCGGCTGTTCTCGTGAGCGTCATGCACACGTTTGTCAGTCCTGAAGCGCCGTCGGATCAAACCTTCGTTTCCCAGACGATCAAAGCGACTCAACCTTCCGTCGGCACAGTGGTTCAACGGGAATTCAGCGGCAGGCTCGAGCTGAGGACGAACGATTTGGTCGCGGTCAGCGCCTCGATCAACAAAGCGATTGAGGGCATCAACGCTTCGGAGGCTACTACGCCCGCTCGGCGGCAGGACAGTCGCATCTACACTCTGGCCTGTAGCAAAGAGGACTTGGATGCGTTGCTGGCTGACCTGGAGCCTGTCTGGCCACAACTGGACTCGGCTGTATTGTCTGTGAACACGGGAGTCTTCGGCAAACAGGTGGTTGTGGACGCCGTGACGACCGAACAGATAGCTCAGATTATCGACCAGGGCGATCCGGCTAAGCGGATCGAGATGGCAAAGGATTTCGCCGCCTTGAACGATATGGCTCTGCGTCTGCCGGGCAGAGCGGTCGCCAACGCCATCGAAGGTCGGAACGACTACCTAGTCCACCAGTGGCGCGTGCCGAAGCCCGCTCTGGCCGAACGCGAGCGTCCGAACCGCAAAGCGCCGAGCCAAGCCGAGGATAAGGATACGGTCCATCTGACAATTGTCGTAAGCTGGTAGGGGCAACCCCGTGTGGTTGCCCACTTCAATTTTGAAGAGCTCGCATGCTCGATATAGGGAACTGTTGCCTCGTGGTCGTTGACGTTCAGGGCAAGCTCGCACAGTTGATGCACGCCAAGGATGCCTTGTTCAAGAACGTTCAAATTCTCATCCGGGCCGCCCAGATTCTGGAAATCCCCATCTTATGGTGTCAGCAATGTCCCAACGCCCTCGGGCCAACCGTCCCCGAGATAGCTCAACTGCTCACCGATAGCGAACCGATCAATAAAGCCGCCTTCAGTTGTTGCGGCGCCGAGCCATTCAATACCAAGTTAAATGATTTGGCACGCGACCAGGTTATCCTGTGCGGC
>JARRQQ010000008.1:0-19407 GCA_037381725.1 Sedimentisphaerales bacterium | reverse complement strand
CGCGAAGAGTAGACGTCCGTCGGGCATAATGAACGGGTCCCGGTCGCTGGACAGGTTAAAAGTCAAACGGCGGACTGCCGAGCCATCCAGCTTGCAGGAATACAGACTCGTGGCAATCCCGTCGCCGGACTCATTCAAGGCCCCCTTTTCTGAGCCTACAAACGTCAATTGATACCACGGTTTGGGAGAGACAATGGTATAGAGGGTGGCTTGGTAGCCGGGGCTTCGACAGTTCCCGATGCCGTGGGTGACCTGTCTGATACCCGAGCCGTCCGTCTGCATTTCGTAGATATTCCAGTCGTCGTCGGCCGTCCTCTTGGCGGAGAAAAGGAGTTGTGATGCGTCGAACGAAATCTCCGGATCAGCGGCGCTTTGAAAGCCCTGGCTCAAAATCTGTGTCGAGGCGTCCGGATACACTTTGACCAGTCGTGCTCCGTCCGCGAATTCCGGCCACAAAAGCCAGGGGGTTAAGGGGCCATGCTGTTCGTGTGTCACATGAATTCGCTCAAGTTCCGCAAGACGGCGCGCTGGAAGTTGCGTTACAACAAGATCGCTGTCAGCAAAGCCTTGCGAAGGTGGGAACAGCATTTCTTCAGCCGATGAAGTCGTAGGGGCAGGCCCGTGTGGGAAGCCCGGGCGGTCACGCGGGGCCGCCCCTACGTTCGATGCAACGAAACAACAACAAATGAAGAGACCTGTAAGAATTCGCTGGCTACGAATCAGAAGACTCCCGAGTCTCATGTTCCGACAATTCCCTACATGATATTCAACACGTCACACCATCATCATATCATGAAATCGGCATTCCGGCAAACAAAAGTAGGGGCAGGCCCGTGTGCCTGCCCAGGGCGGCCACGCGGGGCCGCCCCTACGAGAGTGCCTAAAGATGGGGTCGTCATCGTTCGTAGTGTGCCCATAAGGGCATTCGAACCAACGCCTGACGGCGTCACTACGAACCGATCCCACCCCCTGGCCACCCCACCAGCAGCACGGCGGGGCGGAACGCACCACGGTTCGCGTGGCGTGGGCCTCGTGCCCGCGTTCGATCGTTTTCGGTCGAACTGTTAGGTATATATTTTTCAAAACTTTTTTAGTTTTTGGAAAAGAACGGGCGCCCAACGACCGATATATAGTGTAGGGAGGCGATGGATGCCTCTCAGGTCCGGCGCACCAGCCGGACGGCAGAAGCCACAGGGCGACGTGCTCGCTACCTGCCGCACGCCGGGAAAGGCCCCCTCGCGGAGAGGGAGAACCGCCAAACTCGTGTAAACGCCGCAAGCGGATAGACGTACACGCGGCCTGCGCCGGTGCGCACGAACGGCCGTAACGTCGCTTCGTGGCTCCGCGCAGCCCGTTTGCGCTCAGAAAGGAGTCTTTCGCATGGTCGCACAGGAACAAACGTCCACCCCGTCCGCACAAGCGAGCGCCGAAAGCAAGCGCGCCGCCGGTTTCGGGCGGCTCACCCGCCACTACATGTTTCGCTCGGCGCGGGACCGGATGCTGGAGACCTACATCCGCGACATGTTCACGGTCCTGGGCCTGTGGCTCGAAGGCGAGGTGAAGATCGCCGAGCTCTACGAGGCCCACAGGCTGTTCGACGCGGCGCTGGCGACACTGCTCGGCGAGCACGAGGCGCGGACCTACCTCCAGCGCTCCGAGGAGCGCCTCGAGGCGCTCGACAGCCAGGACTACCGGCGCCGTCACCGTCTCGGGCCGAAAGAGAGAGAGAACCCTCGAATACGAGTTCGTATCCGACTTCGAGTTCGGAGCGTAGCTCGAATTCGGGTTCGTAATCGTAGGAATGCTACTGCGCAGAGAGGCCCCTCAATGGCGGTGAAGATGGACCCAACCCATTTCGATTTCGCATTCGAGGGGCCGCGCCGGGTTATCTCGATTACGAACGCGATCTCGTTTTTCGATTTCAGTGGAGCACGTCACGATGGATGAGAAGACACTTCGAGCCAGGATGATCGAGTGCGGCCTGACCATCAAGGCCGGGCCGGTGAGCGAGCGCCTCCAGGCGGTCGAGCACGTTCTCAAGTGGATCCTGCCGCCCAGGGGCGTCTCGGACCGGACCTGCCAGCGCAACGTCATGGCCTGGCTCCGGGGCTCGGGCGACGGGCACGGGCCGCGCTTGGACGTGCTGGCGCGAGTGATCGACGCGGCGCTGGAGGCAACCGGCAAGACCGTCCGCAACCCTCCGGCCGTGTTCATGAAAATCCTGAAGTCGGAGTTGGGCTACCGCCCGCCGAGCGCGGGACGGCGAGACTTGCCCGCCTGAGGCGGGTGAAATTTGCGATGTGGCGAGGGCATCTTGCCCTTGTTGACGGGACTGGCTCGTTTTGACGGAGCCGTTCCGTCGAAAGGTGCCTGTCCCTTACGTTGAAATAGGGGCAGGCCCATGTGCCTGCCCTGGGCAACCACGGGGGGGTGCCCCTACCCAAACGACGGAAAGCAGACGGGACTGGCTCGTTTGGACGGAGTCGTTCCGTCAAAAGGTGCCTGTCCCTCACGTTCAAATGACGGAAAGCAGACAGTCCCCAAGAGGTAGGGGCGGCCCCCCGTGGCCGCCCTGGGCTTCCCACACGGGCCTGCCCCTACGATCACCCATTTCCACCCGCCGCAGGCGGGCAAGAACGGAAAGGAGTCAACGATGACCACGACGGTAATCCCCCCGCCTAACGCCAGCGCCTACGAAGCGCTCAAATGGTTCAAGGAAACGCCGAAGACCGAATCGGCGATGTATATCCGCTTTCAGACCATGCCGACGCAGGCCAGGCGCGTCCTGGCCGCGTTCTACGGGCGCGATCGGGACATGGACCTGTTCTCACTGATCTGTAAATGGTGGGGGGTCAAATGTGCTCAGGGACTGGCTTGTTTTGACGGAGCCGTTCCGTCAAAAGGTGCCTGTCCCTTACGTTCCCCTGTCCGTCACGTTCCCAAAAGGGACAGTCAGCTTTCCAAACGACGGAAAGCAGACAGTCCCGAGCATCATTCACCACTGGAGGGAGCCTTATGACGCTGCCCGTGCTAAACGAGAGCGCGACGAATCTCGATCCGCAGCTTCAGCATCCGCGAACCCGGCGTGAACTGGCGGCCTACGTCGAGACCTTTCTCGGCATCCGCCTGCCGACCGTGGCGGTTTGTGAGGACCACAGCAGCCCGATGGACTACCTCTGGCACGCCTACGCCCTGGACATGCCTGGGAAGCGGCGCAAGCGCCGCGTCGGTGATTGCGTCGTCTGGGCCAACCGGGGCGGCGGCAAGACGCTCATGGCCGCGATACTCACCCTGCTCGACTCGGTGCTCAAGCCGGGCTGCGAAACCAGAATCCTCGGCGGCTCGGGCGAACAGGCCCGCCGCCTCTACGAATACCTGGCCTTATTCGTGAATCGTTCGTTCCTCCGAATGGTCGATGGGCCGGTGCTCAAGAGCCGTTGCCAATTCAAAAACGGCTCCCGTGTTGAGGTCCTCACGCAGTCGCCCACCAGCGTTCGCGGTCAGCACGTTCAAAAACTCCGATGCGACGAGTTGGAACTGTTCGACCGGGACGTGTTCGGGGCGGCCCACTTCACGACGCACAGGATGGAGGGCATCGCCGCGTCGATGGAGCTTCTCAGCACGATGCACCGGCCCTACGGCTTGATGCGTGAGCAGGTCGAACGGGCGCAGAAGCGCGGCTTGCCCGTCTTCAAATGGTGCGTTTGGGAGGTCATCGAGCGGTGCAAGGGCCGCTCGTGCGCCAAGTGCCCGTTGCAACCCGACTGTCAGGGCAAGGCCAAGCGCTCACGCGGCTACCTCGCCATTGACGACGTGATCGCGCAGATGGAGCGCTCGTCGCGCCCGGCGTGGGAAGCCGAAATGCTCTGCCTGCGCCCCTCCCTCGAAAACATTGTGTTCGCCGAATTTAAGGAACCCGACCATGTTCAACGTGTGGCTTATGACCCTGGCCTACCTCTGTACCGGGCTATTGATTTTGGCTTTGTCAATCCGTTTGTGTGTCTATGGATTCAGCCGGACAGTGAGGGACGTATTCGCGTCATTGCGGAGTACGCTCGCTCGCGGGCTACGGTGGCTGAAAACGCGGCTGTCATAAAGGCGATGCTGCCCGTGCCCGAGGAACGGATCGCCGCGACGTTCTGCGATCCGGCGGGCGGCGCTCGCCACTCGATCACCGGCACGAGCGAGATTGCCGAGCTTCGCGCCTGCGGTATCCGCGCCCACGGTCGGGCCACACGCATCCTGGACGGCGTCGAGCACATCCGCAAGGCCCTGCGCGGCGCCGACGGCAAGCCCCGACTCGTCGTGGCCCCGCACTGTGTGCGCCTGATTGAGGCGATGCAGTGCTACCACTACCCAGAGGACCCGACGGTCCCCAGCGAGCTTCCGTACAAAGACGGACTCTACGATCATCCTATCGACGCGCTGCGCTACTTCTTCGTCAACTACCAGAGTCGCGGACGCACCCAGGTTCGGGCGTACTGAATCCACCGCCGGAGGCGAGGTAGGGGCGGACGGTCTTCGCCGAGGCCCTGCGCGACGCTGAGGCGGCAAGGAGGCGGGGAGATTTATGATTTATGAATTATGATTTACGATTGAGGGCGGAGCGCCCGGCCAGGAACAATCGTAAATCGTAAATCGCAAATCGGAAAGGAGTCTATTGAGGGATTGACGACGTGTCGAGGGCGCGGGCGCCCTCGAATCGCGGGCAAGATGCCCGCGATTCGAAAAGGTTACAAACTATCCCCGGTGCGATTCGAACGCACAACCTCTGGCTCCGGAGGCCAACGCTCTGTCCAATTGAGCTACGGGGACAAACGGATATAACGAGGCACATTGTAAACGACGCCCCGCGTCTTTTGCAAGCACGCTCTCGTGATTATTTGCTGTAGCAGGCGTTAAGCGTTAGATTCTGTGGTCGTCGCGGATGATGACTCGATATCCGCCGTCGAGACTTGGATTCCAGTTTTTCGGGGGCGTGATCTTCTTGAGCCGGTCGAGCTGGCCGATGTCTTTCAGACGCTTGTAGATAAGCTGCCAGGCGCACTGGCGGTCCGGCCGGACTTCGCAACGGTCCTCTTTGGAACCCCCGCACGGGCCGTTGAGCAGCCTCTTGGCGCAACGGGTAAGGGGGCAGATGCCGCCGTACTCGCTCAATACACACGCACCGCACGCCGAGCACTTCTCCGTCCAGATTCCTCTTTCCTCTAAAATCCCGATGAATGTCGTATTAAGTCCCGCATACACTGGTTTTTGTGGATAGCGCTCAGCTATCGCCTGAACTCCTGCACCACAGCCGAGAGAGAGAACGGCCTCATTCCTTTCGATGGCTTCGGCGGCTTTTTCGATGAACACGTTATCACACTGGCGCTCGATTGTAAGCTCCTCAACCTGGAGCGGCCGGCCCACAATCCTCGAAGCCATTCGCAACGCCGAAGCGATAATGACGACTTCGCGTTCGCCGCCAGCCAGACAGACGGTCACACACGTTCCGCACCCTAACACGAGGATCTTTTCGTGCTGCTGAACGATTTCCATCAGTTCGGGTATCTTCTTTCTTTCTGCAACTATCATGAAACCGTCTCCAGTTTTGTTGTTGTCTTGTCTTGGCCTAGCGGATTTGGGCCTAATTTGCGAATGGTTTCGGTCATGTCGATGATCACGTCGGCTAGGGGGCGTGCCATGGCCGCCGAGACGTTGACCATACGCAGCCGCTCTTTGTCCAGCCCGACTTCGGCCAGCATCTCTCGGATATAATTGACCCGGCGTTTTGCACAAAGGTTGCCTTCGATGAAATGGCAGCCGCCTTCAAGGCAGCCGGCCACGAGGACGCCGTCGACCCCGTTTTCGAGGGCCTTCATAAAGTATTCCGTCTCAAGCCGGCCCGTACAGGGCGTGCGGATGATACGCACGTTCGGAGGATATTGGATACGCATGGAACCGGCCAGATCGGCGGACGAATAGGCACAGTAATGACAGCAAAAGGCCAGTATCTTCGGTTCAAAGGCCGTCGACTTCGTATTCTCTTTTTGCATTGTCTCTTCCGGCGGCTGTTTCATGACGTGCTTACCTCAACCGATGCTTCTGCCGGTTCATGGCCATTGTTTGCGAGCAATGCCCGGATCATCACCTGGAACTGGTCCGTCTCGAAGTGATGCAACTGGATGGCCCTGGCCGGGCACTCCGAGACACAAATACCGCATCCCATACATTTGGCGGCTTCGATCTGTCCCTTACCGTCCCTATTGCAGAACGGCGCGCTATAGGGGCACACGGTCACGCACGTCATGCAGGAAATGCACTTATCCTGATCCACGTAAGAAACCTGGGCGCTGACGTCGAGGTGCGTCTTCGACAGGACCGTTGCAGCGCGGGCCGCGGCGGCGCGGGCTTGCGAAATATTCTCGTCGATGAACTTCGGCGAGTGGGCCAGACCACACAGATAGATGCCTTCCGTCGCAAAATCCACCGGCCGCAGTTTCATGTGGGCCTCGACGTAGAAACCGTCTGCATTCAAGGGCACCTTCAGCATATCCGAGATTCGGCTGTTGTTCTCGCGATCCGTCTGGACGCCCGTGCTCAGGACAAGCGTGTCTGTTTCGATTCTGATCAGTTCCGGGAAGTCCGGACTTTTCAGATCGACCACAAGGCCGTTCTGATCCGACACCTCCGGCGGTGACTCTTTGTCGTACCGAATGAACACAACGCCCGCCTGGCGTGCTTTTTTGTAGTATATCTCCCGGAAACCGTACGTCCGCACGTCACGATAGAGCACGAACACGTTCGCGGCAGGCGACTGCTCCTTGATGGCCAGTGCGTTTTTGATCGCCGCCGAGCAACAAATCCTGCTGCAATATGGCCGCTCCTCATTGCGCGATCCCACGCACTGGATCATCACAATGTTCTTGCCGTCGGCCGAGTACTCGTTCGCGCTCAGCTTTTCCTCAAGCTCGACCTGGGTTAAGACGGCCGGGTTCTTGCCGTGGAGGTATTCCGACGTCTCGGCTGGCCTCGCCCCGGTCGCCACGATGATTGCCCCGCTGGAGATCTCCCGAGTGTCGCCATTATTCGAAAGTGTCGTTTTGAATTTGCCTATGTGGCCCGACACACTCTTGATATCGGTATTGAGATAGATTTCTATTTTCGGATGATTTGTCACGCGGTCGATAAGCGTTTCAGTGAATCCGGGGACGTCGGCGCCTTCCAGCGTTTTATGTATGTCGTGCAGGTTTCCGCCAAGCCGGTCGGAGGATTCGACCAAATGAACCGGGAATCCCTGATCCGCCAGCGCCAGCGCCGCCGTCATGCCGGAAAGCCCGCCACCGATCACAAGCCCTGTCTGATCGACCGCCAGAGTGCCTCCTTCGAGAGGGGAGAGGAAGGCGGCCCGGCCAATCGCCATCTTCACAAGCTCGGTCGCCTTTTCGGTGGCCGCCTCAGGTTCTTGGGAATGCACCCAGGAGCACTGGTCCCGGATATTCGCCAGCTCGAACAGGTAGGGATTCAAACCGGCCTCGCGCAATGTTTCACGGAACAATGGCTCGTGCGTTCGTGGGGTACACGAGGCGACGACGACGCGATTGAGCCGGTGTTCGTGGATCATATCCTTGATATTCGACAAGCTCGTATCAGAACAAGTGAACATGGTGTGTGTGGCCATGATGACGCCAGGGTGGTCCTTCACGTTTTCGACAACGCGCTCGACATCCACGACCGAACCGATGTTCATCCCGCAGTGGCAGACGAACACGCCGATTCTCGGCTCCTCATCGGTCACGTCGTGCTCATCGGGATAGCTCTTCTTTGTCACGAGAGAGTTTCTCGCCGGGGCCAGCAATTCCATCGCCATCGACGCGGCGCCACTGGCCTGCGTGACCGTTTCGGGAATATCCTTGGGTTCCTGGAACGCTCCCCCAACAAAGACGCCCGGCCTCGACGTCACGAGTGGCGAAAAGCGATCCGTGGCGCAGAAGCTGTAATCATTGAGCTCTATTCCGAGCGCCGCAGCACGCTCGACGGCGGACGCCGAAGGCTCCATCCCAACCGAAAGCACAACCAAGTCGAACTCTTGCTCGGCAAGCTCGCCACCTTCGTTAACAAAACGCACACGGAGATTGTTCGTTCCGGGCAATTGAACGATCCGGGAGGGAATGCTCTTGACGTAATGGATCCCGTCCGTGGCTTTGGCTCGCTCGTAGTACTGGTCGAAGTCCTTCCCATGCGCGCGGATGTCCATATAGAAAATCGTCGCATCCAGCCCTTCCACGTGGTCGGTTGCGACCATCGCCTGCTTGGTCGACGCCATGCAGCATATAGACGAGCAGTACTCGTTGCCGCAGCTCGAATCGCGAGAGCCGACGCATTGTATCCATGCGATGTTCTTCGCTTCCCGTCCATCCGACAGGCGAACGACGTGTCCCTCGAAAGGTCCCGCCGCCGAGAGCATCCGCTCGAACTGAACGCTCGTAACCACGTTCGGGTAACGCCCCCACCCGAATTCCCCTTTCTGGCTGGCGTCGAACTCTGTAAAGCCGGTCGTCAGTAACACCGAGCCGACCTTCAGTTCAACCGTTTTCTCGGTCATGTTATGATTGATGGCCTTTTGCTCGCACGCTCGCACGCACTCGCCACATTCCGAGCACAACGCACAATTCAAGCAACGCTCGGCTTCCGCAATGGCGTCTTCTTCCGTAAAGCACCGCTCGACCTCTTTGAAATTCCCTTGGCGCTGTGCGACCGGTAGCTCCTCAACCGTTTTCCGTGCCTTCTTCTCAACCTTGTCCGTTTGCGGGAGCAATTCCTCCGGAATCGACCTGATCGTATCGTCGAAACGATTGGAACGCATGTCCGCGCCGCCCAGATAGCGATCGATAGATTCGGCGGCTCTCTTGCCCGCTCCCACGGCTTCGATGACCGACGCGGGTCCGGAGACGGTGTCCCCGCCGGCAAACACGCCCTTGACGGACGTCTCCAGCGTAAGCGGATCCGCTTTGATGCTGCCTCGTTCGGTCTGCACACCTAAATGCTCAAGCAATGCCCCGTCGTTCTGCTGGCCGATGGCAATGATAATTTGATCCGCTCCGAGCGTCTTTCGGTCGTGCTCGGCGAAACGTGGGTTGAAGCGCCCGTCGTAGCCGAACACACTTGTGCAGCGTTTGAGCTCGATGCCCGTCACGGACCCGTTACCCAAGATCGTTCGGGGTCCCCAACCATTAACGACCTTGATTCCCTCGGCTATCGTTGCCTCGATTTCCTCGGGATATGCGGGCATTTCGTGACGCTGCTCCAGGCATACCAACTCGACGTTTCCCGCTCCAAGCCGCAATGCCGTCCTCGCCACGTCGACAGCCACGTTGCCGCCTCCGATGACAACGACCCTCTTTTTCACTTCGGGTTTGTCGTCGGAAGCTGCTTGCCTTAGAAATTCCACACCCTGCGTGACTTGGGCTTTATCCTCGCCCTCGATTCCGAGCGGTCGGCCCATTTGAACGCCGACGCTCACGAAGATCGCGTCGTAATCTTCACGCAGTTTTTCAATCGTGACGTCGCGTCCGAGCCGGCTGTTGTACTCGAAGTTCACGCCTTTACGACGGATCAGCTCGATTTCGTGGTCCAGTACTCTCTTGGGGAGCCGATATTCCGGAATGCCCCAGCGGAGCATCCCGCCGGCGGCCGGCAAAGCTTCGTATACGGTCACGGCGAAGCCTTTGTCCGCCAGGTCGTCCGCCGCGGTCAGGCCCGCGGGTCCGCCGCCGATCACGGCGACCTTCTTCGCGTCCTTGGCGGGCTTCTTCTCTTTCGGTAGAGCAATCTCGCCCGCGTCGAGCATCTCCATTTCCTTATCGGATGCAAAACGCTTGAGCTGCCGGATCGCGATCGGATCATCCACGTTGGCCCGCGTGCACGCGGTTTCGCATGGATGGGTACACACACGTCCGCAAATGGCAGAAAGCGGATTGCGCTCACGGATCAGCTCGACAGCCCCAAGGTATTCACCTTTTTTGATAAGCTGAACGTACCCTTGCACATTGATGTTGGCCGGGCAGGTCGTTTTACACGGGGCATGGCCGTTTTTGAGGATTCCGAAGATGTTCGGGGTCGCCTGGGCGTAATGCTTGGCGATAGCCTTGCGCGTACCCATGTTCCGGTCGAAATAGTCCGGCACGTCCACCGGGCACGCCTGCGTACACTCGCTGCAGCCGGAACACTTATTCTCGTCCACGTACCGGGGGTATCGTTTGACCGTGGCGGTGAAATTACCCGGCTCGCCTTCCAGGAATCGCAATTCCGAGAGCGTGAGTATCTCGACATTGAGGTTGCGTGCGCACTCGACCAGCTTGGGGGACACGATACAGGTGGCACAATCCCCGGTTGGAAACGTCTTGTCCAGATGGGACATCATACCGCCAATCGCCGCGTCTCGTTCGACGAGATAGACCTTGAAGCCGGAGTTGGCTAGGTCCAGTGACGCCTGCACGCCTGCGATGCCTCCGCCCTCGACGAGCACCGCTCCAACTTTTTTGTTATCGTCTTTATCCATAGTCAATTTCGTAGGGTGGGGCTTGACCCACCGATTGTTCAGCCAATGGCTTTGACAACGGTTTCTGCCGGAATCATCAGCTTGCCCAAACCCAGCTTCTGAGGTGGAACGCCCAGGCATAATCCAATCAATTGCGTAATGTACACGATCGGCATGTCGTACGACTTACCCATCTGCTTGCGGATGTCAAGCTGGCGCATGTCCAGGTTAATCTGGCACATCGGGCAGCCCACCGTGATGCATTGCGCTCCGGACGCCTTGGCCATCTCCAGGATCGAATCCGTCAGGCTGACCACCACGTCCGTTCGCGACATGGAAAGCCCGCCTCCGCAGCACTCGACCTTGTGAGGCCAGTCGAGAGCCTCGCCGCCAAGCGCCGTCACCAACCGGTCCAGCAGCGTCGGATTCTCCGGGTCATCGAATTTCATCACTTCATTCGGACGAACGAGCAGGCATCCGTAATAGCAGGCGACCTTGAATCCGTTGAGCGAACGTTTCGCCGAATCGGCGATCCTTTCAATACCCACGTCCTCGATAAGCATCTCGAGGAAGTGCCTGATCTTCACGGAACCGTCGTAGTCCCGCCCGAGCGCATCGCCGATGTCCCTGCGCATCTCGGCGCTGGTTTGTATCTCATGATTGGCGACCTTCATCCGGTTGTAGCACGCCGCACAACTGACGATCATATCCAGACCGCTGTCCTTCACCTTCACCAGAGACGCGGCAGGAAGCGCTACAGAAAGAAATCGATCCGTTTGATGACCGGCCGTCGCGCCACAGCAGCTCCACCCCTCCGGCTCGATCAATTCGATTCCGAGGGCCTTTGAGACCGCTATCGTGGACTCGTGCATATCGCGCGCCGTGGATTCGGCCGAACAGCCTGGAAAGTAGCTGTATCTCATCTGCCCGCCTCCTTCTTATCTTTGGCCTTTTTGAAGATGCGTTTTGTCACCTTCCTGTCCGCCTTCAGTGAAGGCAGCAGGGCGATCTTCCTCTTGGCCAGCATCGAAGGGAATTTCTCCGTATCGTCCATGAGCTTGCGCGAGCCGAGTTTATAGGCGGCGATCATCGCAATGTCGTACGATCGCCCGAACATCTGAACCGTTTTGAGAAAGGCCTTGTTGAATAAAGACACGTTGCCTTCCTGTTTCGACTTACCCTTTTCCACCGCCAGATGTCGCAACGCGTCCATCACCGCGGCTACATCGATTCCCATTGGACACCGCGCCGAGCACGTCTCGCACGACACGCACACCCACAGGATGTCGCTTTCGAGCAATTCATCCCCGGCGCCCAAATGGAGCCGCCGCATAATCTCGGACGGGGGGGATTTGACTAACTTCCCCACCGGGCAGCCGCTCGTGCACTTCTTACACTGAAAGCAGAGGCTCAGGTCTTCCCCGGATGCCTTTTGCACCGCGGCGATGATGCCTTCAGCTTTGCCTTTTTTGACCGTTATCGCCATTCGATATTCCTCATGCCATCAATGCTCGACCATTGCTTCGACGGCCTTTTCCTCACGGGAAGCGTTTGACTCGCCGGCCGCGAGGGCCCGAAGCTGGACGGGGCGGACCTTGCGATAGACCCGCTCGGGCGTCCGTTTCTGACCGTCCACGGTGAGCAACTCGTCGACGCGAATGCTGAAAAGCCGCTCGTTCTCTTCAAGATAGGGTCGTATCAAATCCCAGTCTTGTGGAGTCAATTCGGCAAACTCGCCGCCGTTCAACTGTTCACTGACAACGTTATTGTGCGGATCGCGAATGTAGATCGCTCCGCCGGAAGCCAGGGAAAACAGGTTGCTGCCGGGATAGGGTTCCCGGCGAGAAATCACCTGTCCGGCGTCATCGAATTCGATGCCGTTGAGAATGGCGAAACCGCCACCGTTTAACGGATCACCGGCCATGAAGGACTCCGCGAGAAAATCCAGGCACGTGCCGTTGATCACGACTCTCGGTCGGCCCACGGAGTTAATAAGAGGCCTTCCGGCGGCGTTGCCGAGCACGAAAATACTGCCACCTTTGGCCCCGTACAAGAACGTCTGGCCCACGTCTCCGTGGATGACCATCTTTCCTCGTTTTATGATTTGTCCCAATTGGTCCTGGGCGTTGCCGTGCACCGTGATTGTCAAGCCGTCTATACCGGAGCCGAGATAATCCCCGGAGCTACCATACACGTCGATGGTGACGTCGTCCGTTTCCGGTCCGAGCCCGCAGCCGATGAATCTCTGCCCTCGACAATCGAAGCAGATGAAATGCCGCCAGCCTTTTGTGTAGGCGTCCACCAGCAGTGCCGCGTCGCATTGACTGCCTTCCGGCGGAAAGAGGCAAGTGTCGATGATGAGCGTCGTTTCATTTGCTTGAGGTGGCCTGAGTGTCTCGCGCGATGCGAAGTCGATCAGGCGATGTGTCGCGTCCGCGTTGTTCTCCGCTCCGAGGCCCGGCATGCTCCGGAACAGCCGATACAGTGCATCGCGCACAATGTGGATCACGTGACTGGTCTTCTTTGATTCCGTTGAATATTTTCTGTCATTGAGCAAGGCAATCGCGTCAATGGCTGTGGCCGTCTTTTTGGGGTCTTTCGCCTGAGTGACAATATCAGCGCACACGGCACGGATGTTCTCAAAGGACCAGCGCCCGATGTTCTGACTGATGAACTCGAAGAGAGCCACGGCCTGCCCGTTCTCCAGCCACTGTTCGATGTCTTTTCCAACGTGACTCAACTCAGACGAGAGGACCGCCTCAGCCGAGAAATCACACGGCTCGGTGCCTTTGGGAGCGCGCGGGGGGATGCCAAACTTGTTTGTGCAACTGATTCGCATCCTGCCTGTTTCATCTTTATCGAGATTGAATATGAACGCTCCCCCGTCCGTATGGCTGCCTCCTCGTGCGTTCCAGTAACGGTCGGCAACCGGACAGATTCGTTTGTCCTGCAGCGAGAGACTATGAAGGGTGGCGTCTAACGCCTGCTTCTCCGACGCGATGAGCCCCACCTGGAAATCGCCATCCAGGAAGGCGAACACCTGGGGTCGGAGCATGGCCGTATCCGTAATACCTAACAACTGGAACCGGTTCTGGCGGACCATATTCCGGGCGATGATGAAGAACCACGGGCCATCGGGTGACCCATGTATATGGGCGGCCTGTATTGCTCGATAGATCGGTTGCTTCTTCTCCGGGAGGCAATCGAAGTCATGCTCGGTCGTGGGCGCCATGGCCTCAATGGTGTATTCGAGCGGATAACTGTACGTTCGGTCGAGAAGATCGAACAATAATGCCGAGACCTCGGTGTCGGTGAGGAACTGTGGATAGATGTGACGCTGTTTGAGATATTCGGTGACCGAGTGATAGTTGGCGAAGTCACCGTTGTGCACGAGCGCCATATTGATCGCGGCGAAAGGATGCGCGCCGCCCGGATGCCAGACGCGACCCTTGGTTGGGTATCGCTGATGAGCGATCCACACGTGCGCACAAAGGTCTTCGATTTTGTAATACTTGACGATGGCCTCCGCGTAGCCGACGACTTTGAGGATCATAATGTTCCGACCGTGGGAGAGGACAAACGCTCGCTGTTCGCCGAGGGAAGCATAATAGGTCTGATTGAGCTTGAAGCTGTTCTGGCTGATAAATTCCTCTTCGGCGGCGCTACGACCAAGCCCGTCCAGGCTGTTCTCTTTGATAAAAGAATCGAGAACCTCCGGCTTAACGCGCACGAAGTAACGCCAAACGTCGGGAGGTTTCACCTCAAGGCCGCCGATGCTGTGCCAATCATCGACTGTATCGAGCCTATTCGAAGTCGCGACGTCGAAATTCGGCGTGATATATTGTTGCTCCATCTCCGAGCGTGCATTCGGATCCAGCAAGGCAATATGCAGCATGTAATGATCGCGTAGCACGTCTTCGCTAACGCCAAGCTGCTCCGGCTGGAACCCTACGGCCGCAATACCGCCACCTTTGCCGTTGCCGCGATTGTGCATCTGTTTGGACGGCTCATAGATGTGCCTTCCCGGAACCGGTTCGGAGCAGCAGAAGCCGACGACTCCACAACCGCCTTCCTCCTCCGCCTTTCTCACGCCGCCGGCAAGCTGAGAACCATCGGCGAGTCTCTTCTTCGACTCCAGGATTTTTTCTATCATGCCTTTGTTCACGTTTTCTGCTCCACGTTATCGCTATAGTCGAGATGCATCAGCAGGTCTGTTCTACCCCGCAGCTCCGCGACACTTCGCAAACCCAAGCGGCGAAGAATCTGGACGAGTTCCTTCCGCCAGGCGTTGTAGAGATTGATGATCCGCTGCGTGCCCCACTCGATGTCCATTTGGACCGCCAGTTCTGTATCCGTCGTGGCGATTCCTCGGGGACAGCCGCGTCCACTTTCGCAACGGGTGCACCGAACGCATCCTAGCGCGATCAGCTCGCCGGTCCCCACGACCACGCCGTCTGCTCCGAGGGCAATCGCCTTGGCAATATCGTGGACCGTGCGTATGCCCCCGCTGGCGATCAGTGTCACGGTATCGCGTACGCCTTCCGCTTCTAGGAAGCTGTGGACTCTCCCGATAGCATATTCGATCGGCATGGCAATGTTCTTCTTGGCGATATCAGGAGCGGCGCCCGTGCCTCCGTAACCACCGTCCAGGTGGACGATATGCGTGCCCGCGGCACAGCTTCCCACGGCCACCATATCCACGTCCGTAGGCGTCGAGACTTTTGTCGATACCAGAGCGCGCCGGTTGACGTGCTTGATCCAGTCCAGATGCTTCATGTGATCTTCGATGGAATACACGCTGTGGAACGGGAAAGGTGAGAATAGTGAGATACCCAGCACCGCCTCGCGCATTTTCGAGACGCTCACAGTATTCTTGTCACCGAGCAAGTGTCCCCCCAGTCCCGGCTTGGCGCCCTGGGCGTATTTGAATTCCACGATAGGCACGCGCTGAATCGTTTCCTCACGCACCCCGAAAAGCCCCGTCGCGACCTGCGTGATCACGTGGTCGTCGTAGGGCCTGAGCCGTTCCATGTAACCGCCTTCGCCCGTGCAGGTGAACGTGTTCCACGCCACGGCGCAGCGTGCTTTAGACAATTGCGTGACGTTGCTCACCGATCCGAAGGACATCCCGCCCCCGTACCACGGCACGTCGATCTTGATCCGCGGCCTATCGTCGTTACGCCGGTTCAGTTCGATGCTCGTGTCTATCTCGCTCTCGTCGATTTCAGCGGGAGGCTTATCTGGAAACTTAAACCTGAGTTTGTCGAAGCCGCCGCCGGAGGCTCCGCAATGATATTCGTAGCCGTATTCCGGAGCCGGGACGTCGCCCGTTTCGGCCATCTTCCATGTGGCCAGAATCATATCGGCCGTCCAGCGGTAATCTCCCAGCGCCTTCATCATGGGATTTTCCACCATGCGCAGCGCTCCTTGCGGGCATTGGGCTACGCAATAATGATCCGTCTTCTCGCAGGCCGGGCCGATACAGAGGTCCAATCGAGGCTCGGCGAAATATTTGTAGCCGGGTTTGTCCACGTGCACGCCGTAGGGGCACAACTGAACACATTTACCGCACCGGATGCAGTCACTACTTCGGCGAATGATGTACTTTGCAATGGAATTGCGATAGCGCGAAGGGGCCGGCTTGATCTCACGAGTTACCGTTGTCTGCGGAACGCGCGTCCGAAACGTCTTTTCCGGTAGAATTTCTTTGAGACTATTTTCTTGTACCGAAGAGCTTGCCAAAGGTTTCCTCCTCAAGCTGTTCGAAGAACATGGCCCGGCCGACGTCGCCTCTTAGACGCCGGACCTCCCGCATTCCCATCGCCCCCATCACTTCGATAAGCTGATCGTGCCACGCAGCGATGAGGTTGGTGCAGCGTGCGACGCCGTACTCGAAATCGATCTTCTCCAGTTTAGCCGGGCAGTACATTCCGGGTTTGCATTGGTTACACAACTGACATTCGAGAGCGATCAGCAGGGGCAGGTTAATAGCCACCAGGTCTGCACCGCAGATGATGGCCTTGGCCATATGTTCAGCTAATGCGATCCCGCCGCTCGCCATGAGCGTAATCTCGTCTCGCCTTCCGTTTTCCACAAGGGCCGTATGAATCTCGCGGACCACGTCCTTGACGAAGCGAGGATTATCAACGCCAATTTCGTTGCCGTTAGGGTCGGCGGCAACGTGTATCACCTCGATTTCCTCCAGATCGGACAGTTCGATAGCACGCCGGCTACCATTGGAATCCAGCGTGACTTTCACCGACGCGACGACCTGCGGAGAGGTGCTCTTGATCGCCTTTATTCGTTCGGGAACGTCGGGACTATCCGACATTTCTACCATTTTTGTCTTGTCCAACACGTCTTTGGCCGGCGGCGGCGCCTCCGGATCGAGGTGGAACGCCACGTAGGACAGGTCCTGTTCCTGATCGTTCCCCTCAAAAGGCCAGTCGCGTGAATCGACGATGGCCATCAAGCCAGTCCAGCGAGCCGCCTCTCTCAAAATCGGACCGAGCGGTGGAAGCGTATACTGTGGCGAGGCCATGTCGATAATCAACGGCATGGGGATGGACACAAGAGGCGGATGCGTCCCGGCTAACCTTTCCTGCTCGAAAGCGAGGAACGGCGGCTTTCGGCCGATGTCAACAGACGTGCTGATATATTCTCGTCCGTGGATGCCGTCGCGCGTCGGGCGGACGATTTCCGACATGTCCGTCCACATCGAGTCGAAGCCCGGTCCGGAAAAGCGACCCCTGTAACCGGCTCCGGAGACGGGAATCTTCGCCGTCTCGGCCTGCATCCAGGTCGTTTGAATGATCTCAGGTGTCCAGTAGCTATTGCCCAGGTTCTCGTAAACCGGGTTGACGACCAGACCGAGAAGGCCCTTCGTGCAGTTCTGGACGCAGGAGAAGCAGCCCATGCAGTCGAAGAACAAGGCGTCGACGTCACTGAGATTGCGGACGTAGTCAAGCTCCTGTCTGTGGCGGTCGTACACGCAAGCCTTTTTCACGCAATTATGACAGCGGGCACAGTCTTCACGCCAGTCCACGACGCCGTACTTTCCAACTCGGGCCAGCCGTGGAGGGACAGGTTTTGTCTCA
The DNA here is from genome assembly GCA_037381725.1 of Sedimentisphaerales bacterium. Taxonomy (GTDB): domain Bacteria; phylum Planctomycetota; class Phycisphaerae; order Sedimentisphaerales; family Anaerobacaceae; genus JAFGTG01. The sequence goes on along the minus strand of JARRQQ010000008.1, from coordinate 1,791 downwards.
ATATGGTATTTCTCTGGCATACTTGTGTTTCACCGTTCTACAGCCCGGATGCCGCAAGAAGCTCCGGCACGGCTGTCTCTTTGCCCCCGGACAGGACGTGTACTCCCCTGATGCCTTTCATGTTCTTGACTTCTTTGATGATCTCGGCGGCGATGACCACCCCTTCTTTTTGCTGGCTGCCCTGATCTCCGGCTTTCTTTAACCTCTCGATGATCTCATCCGGTATGTGGAAATCCGTATGTCTTTCGCGGAGCTCTTCGGCTTCCGTCGCGTTGTTCAAAGGCAATACGCCCACAAGAATCGCCGTCTTGGCCGTGATACCTTCGCCTCGCGCCGCATTGACCCATTCGGCAAATCCCTGGACGTCAAAGACAGCCTGGGTTTGTATGAACCGGGCGCCGGCTTCAACCTTCTTGGCGAGCCGAAGAATGTTCAACTCCATCGGTCTGAGGTAGGGACTCGCAGCGGCTCCGACCAGCATGGAGAACTCACCTTCGATCTTCGTCCCGTCGAGCAGGACACCTTCATCCCTCATCTGTGACACAGCGGCAACGAGCTGAATCGAGTCGATGTCGTAGACGTTGGCGGACTCGGGGCATCCCGTCAAGGCCTGATGGTAGCCGGACAGGCAAAGCACGTTCTTGATCCCCAGGGACGCGGCTCCCAGCAGGTCGGACTGAATCGCGATACGATTCCTGTCTCGCGTGACGATCTGGTAAACCGGCTCGATTCCGGAGCGGCTTAGCTCAAACGAGCCCGCGAGGCTCGAAGTGACGATCCCATATGGATTATCCGCAACATTGACAGCCTGAATCTTGCCGTTCAGGGCCTTCACCACGACTTCATTCACCGAAGGATTCGTACCGGCCCGCGGCAGATATTCAGCCGTAACAATGAAATCTTCCTTGTCGATGCAGTTTGCAAGCCTACTATCAGGTTTCATGACGGATTCTCCTGATGGCGGGGGCTCGCGACTGGTGACCCGCCGATCGCCGAGGGATGAGGGAGCGACGCGTGGTCGCGAGGGCCGAGCATCCTCACTTTCGCACAAAACCCTTCGATGTCTTCAATAATCTGGTCCACGCCGTCGGTCATCTGGATCACCGCGATTCGTCCCGATCCCAATCCGACTTCCTCAAGCAGTGAGTCTACAGCTTGGGCCCGTTTCTGAGCGCGCATGTTGCCTTCGATACGGCGACATTCGTCCTGTTTGCACGTTACGATCACGACGCCGTCGGCGCCGGCTTCAAACGCTTTGACTAAGTAGGGTATGTTGACCTTTCCCGAACAGGGCAGGCGGACCTCTTTGAACGAATCCCCTTGCAGTCTGTCATGGAAATGGACCAACTCCTCCGGGCCGACACTGTTGGCACAGTAAAAAACGTACATTTTTGGTGTCTGGTCGTCCATCTTCCTTGTCATCATCGATTTCCGGTTTCCGATTGCTGATTGAAAATCACAGATCGAAAGTCGGCAATCGCCAATCTTACTTTCATTGTTGGCTGAGTCTCTTGACGAAGTCGAGGTAGTGCTTGAGGACCCACATCTTTTCCAGGAATTCGGTCCAGCCGCACGACGGTTCAACTTCGCTATTAGCTCCGCCAGCGGCACCGTCCGGCTCTACGCGGCCCTCCAGTTCGGCCCACAAGTCAGCCCATACGTTCAGTGCATCCTGAACCAGGTTGTTGGTTACGTTCTTAAAGTCCTGCAGCTCGGTGACATGCGAGGTGCTCTGGGAGTCGAGTTGCCCGTCATGGTTTGTAACGTTTACCTTTGCTGGCGTCTCAGACA
>JARRQQ010000007.1:0-24092 GCA_037381725.1 Sedimentisphaerales bacterium | reverse complement strand
GACCGACACCTTGGCACATGAAGCAGAGGTGCGAGGTGTTTCGCTGTCACAAGACGGTACTCGCCTGGCCTCCATTACCTTGAGCGGAAAGGTTCGGCTGTTTGATGTGGAATCCGAGAAGCTGCTCCAGCAGCATGGGGGAGGCAACATGTCCTACGGGGTCCAGGAAGGATCGGTCGCTATATCACCCGACGGTCGCTTTCTCGCTGCCGACCAGCAGGGGACGCTCATGGTGTGGGACGCAGACAGCGCGGTTGTGCTCTTGGAGCAGCCACATGGAACGGCACCCATCGGCTTTTCTCCTGATTCGCGCTATCTCGCTGGGGTCACGCCGGTCGGCCTGTGCCTCTGGAGCACCGATGACTGGAAAGACAGTAGAGTACTGGGAACGTCATTGCCGGGCGGCACCTCTCACGTTCAGGACCTGGCCTTCACATCCGATGGCAAGCGCCTCATTTTTGCAGCCACACGATTTGCACCCAGGCTGATGGTCTATGACCTTGCCAAGGATTCAGTTGAAGGCGAACTGGCCGGACTGGACAGCCCGCACGTCATCTCGACCAACGACACGATGGTAGCGGCTGGCGGCCGGAATGGCGAGGTTTGCGTATGGGATCTGACAAGCCGAGAGCGTATTCGGAAGTTTGAAGCGCATAGCAGTATTGTCGTGGGCGTGGCTCTGTCGCCTGATGGCAGAACGCTGGCTACGGGAGGCAACGATAAAGAGATCAGGTTGTGGGACACAGAGACCCTTGAGAGAGTGGGTCTGCTCAAGGGACATCACAGCCAGGTTTGGGATCTGAAGTTCTACCGAAATGGTCGGTATCTGGTTTCGGCCAGCATGGACCGATCCATCAAACTGTGGGATTGGGACTCGGAGATCCGGTTTGCTCGGGGCACGGCAAAAGCCGACGCAAACGCAGCACAGTCGAGCTTCGGACCAACGACAGCGCAACGCGCTGTGGCTGGCCGCGAAAGTACATCCAGGATTCACGCGGTAAGGCCCGGTGACAGTCTCCAGGCCGCCATTGATGCAGCCGCCCCCGGAGATCGGATTGATATGGCCACAGGGACATACGAGATGGCAGAGATGATCGTCATAAACAAGCCTTTGATCATCACAGGCGCTGCCGCAAAGGATGAGGGAGAGCCCACAATTCTCAAGGGAGCGGAGGGCCTGCCTTACGTGTTACAAATCGAAACGAATTCCGGAAGCGCTACGGAAATACGAAACCTGCAAATCGAGAGCTACGCAAGCGGTATTGAGCATCTGTCCGGAGACCTCAAGCTTGCCAAGTGCAGCGTGACCATCAGTTCAGTGTTGGAGTTTCAGAAGGTGGTCAGCCTGAAGGCAACCGGTAGCGGGAATCGCCCCACAGACACGGTGATCATAGAGGGATGCACCCTGTTGGCCAAATACGTGGGTGACACCGCAGATCGGACGGTTCCGGACGTAGACCTTGTTCTGGCCGAAGGGGGAACACGTTACGTGGAAATCACTGTCGCCGAATCCAGCCTGACCAACGAGGCCCCCAATGTCATTTCGAATGGCATCGAAACACGCGGCATGAGCGCTCATCTGACCATTCGAAACAACGACATCCACTGTCAGGGCATGGGTGTGGTCATTCCCAATCATACCGGTGCTATGGATATCTGCGACAACACCATCTGGTCTGGTTGCGTCGGCATCACGACCGGAAATGAGAGTCCGGACCGCAGCAACATCATCGGTAACCACATCACCGTCGACGATCAGGGACTTGAGGTCTATCCAGCATTCGTGCGTGAACTTATTGCACCAAACCCATCTGCCTGTATCACCATCGGTGGAACCAGCGCCGGCGTCGCCACCTTCTTCGGTCAGAAATTCATTGGTCAAGCCGCCAACTTTTGGGTGAAGGACAACATACTGGTCGGCAATCCAAAGCACGGGATCTCGCTGGTCGATTCACCTGAGCCCGAAAGTTACGGCCCGCCCACACCCAACAAATCGCACATGAACATCATCGCTCGAAATGATTTCACTCAGCTCAGCGCAGACTGTGATGTCGCCCTGGGATCATCGACCCAGGATAACCTGGTCGCTGACAATGTAGGCGCGGCGTTGATCTTCAGGGAGGCAGGAGACAAGGACCGGAACACCATACGTACGGATTGATATATGCAATTTGAAATCAAGCTCAAGCAATGTGAGGGGCCGGTAAAACGATGCAAGAGACGTACTCGCTAGCATAGACAACAGTGAGAACAGGTCGATGCATCGAGGAACTCAGATATATAATCATTGTTAGAAAGGAGGTGAAATAAACTCAAACAAGCCGCATATGCGGGACTAAAAAATAGGACTATTTTAGTCCAATCGCAAAACAAAGAATGCGGCCGGTGAGTGAAAGCTTCTCGAGCACGGCTCACCGGCCCAACTCGACACGGACGGATGGTTTGCGCGCCCGAGTCAAAGGTCCCTCTATGATACCGCAAACCGCCAAACAAAACAATATGGAGAACAGTATCATGAAGAAATTGGCATCAAAACAAATGATGGGAACCTTTACTAATGTTTACAAACTATGGATTTGCATATTTCTCGCGGTTGGTACAATCACAGTTTTTGCGAATAGTGGCCTGGCACAAGAAGGCGAATCGAGATATGTATTGGATGAGATTACCAGTCCTGCTTTGGAAGGCAACCTCTTAGGCGACCCAGCAACACGTCCTATGTGGGTTTGGCTGCCGCCCAGTTATGACAGTTCACCGGAAAGACGCTATCCCACAATCTACCTGCTCCACCATTTTACGGGCACTTACATGTCATACAAGCAGCATGAATTTGTCGATTTAGATGTTAGTGAAGTGGTGGCGAATTTGATTGCGGAAGGATTCATGGATGAGACAATTCTTGTGTTGCCGGATGCTTCGAATATCTATGGCGGTAGTTTCTATTCGAGCAACGAAGTGATCGGTGACTACCAAACATATATCGCGCACGACCTTGTGAACTATATTGACGGGAAATACAGAACGATTGCCGACCGGGAGAGCCGAAGCGTCTTTGGGCATTCTATGGGTGGATACGGTGCATTATCGTTGGCTATTGACTATCCGGAGATATTCGGCTCGGTAGCCGCATTGGGAGCCGCGAATGCTGATTTTGAAGTGGCCGGTTACATCGAGGGATTCATAAGTGAGAATCCGGAGACAGTGGGTGTGCCGCTTATCGTTCAGACTCCTTCTGATTATATGGCCATCGTAACAACGAGTTTTTACACCAATGCGATGTACGCAACGGGAGCAGCCATTACTCCGAATCCCGACAATCCTCCGTATTATGTTGATTTGCCCGTACAATACCCTGAAAAGACCATTGTGCCCGATATATGGGATCGGTGGTTAGAAAGTGATTTAGTATCTCAGATCGAGCGTAACGGCAACAATCTGAGCAATACAGACATCTACATTGATCGAGGGGTTGGCGAGGTTACCATCATGCCGGAATTACCCGGAATCGAACTTCTTCCCGCTGCCTTGGACACACACAGGCTTACTTATACCTATGTAGCCGCAGAGGGAGATCACATATCACATCTGCGAGAAAGAACGGAAGAAGCACTTAAGTTTCTATCGTCCGTAGGATCGATTACATCAAATTAATGACCAAACAATTTGATTACAACATGCACAAGTGACTATATCCCTTTACCCCGTCCCGATAGCTATCTATCGGGATGGGAAAGAAGGGAAGGGAAGAGATGAGATGCCTGTAGTAACAACCGGAAAGACTCCATTTGAGGGAACAAGAAAATGAAACCAGGAAACAGACATAAGAAAATAGAAATCAGGTCCATCATAAATGGATTATTATTCGCTATTATACTCGCCAGTGCCGGGAGAGTGAGAGGGGACAGCTGGACGCAGAAGTCCGATATGCCGACACCGAGATTCAATCATTCGGCCGCTGTGGTCAATGGCAAAATCTACATCATTGGGGGCGTAGCGAGCGAACCGAGCTTTCTGAATGGGAAAGAACTATCGGCTGTAGAGGAATATGATCCTGCTACGGATACATGGACTCGGAAGGCTGATATGCCTGTGGCAAGAGGTTACCTAACGAAGTCGAATCCTGTTCTGGATGGAAAGATTTACGTCATTGGTGGTGGGAAATCTGGCTCATCACGAGTTGACGTATATGATCCAGCTATGGATACATGGACCAGAGGAGCTGATATGCCTACCCCAAGAGCGCTATTAGCTACCGTTGCCTGGAATGGCAAGATATATGCTTTTGGAGGTCTTTCTACACTAGAGGTTCCAGTTAACAGTTTACAGGCCCTCAATATTGCAGAAGTATATGATCCAAAAACAAATACATGGACACAAGCCGCTCCTATGCCGCAAGGCGTATGGGAACACTCCGCTGACGTGATAGATGGGAACATATATGTTGTCGGAGGAGCTCACAATGTTAATGCTATGCGGATACTGCAGGTATATGATCCACAGACAGATAGTTGGACGGAAGCAACTCCTGCGCCCTTAAGTGCTCGCGGCTTCGGTGCTACCGTAATATGTGATAATATCTATGTGATGGGGGGCTGGCTTAACAGCGGACAACGTCCTTATTTGGACGCATGGGTGTATGACCAAACGACGGACACATGGACACAGGCAGATCCTCTCCCAGACTTCAGAGCCGAATTAACCACAAGTGCGGTAAATGGGAGGATTTACGCCATAGGTGGGACGCCGAGACAGCATAACTGTCAGGCCACTTCAACGGTATATGAGCTTGAACTTGAAATGTCCTCACCATCACCTGACTTTAACGGAGATGGAGTTGTGGACGATGCAGATGTCACTATTATGGTCGAATGTTGGCACCGTGATGAGCATTCCTGCGATATCGCTCCTGAGCCTTGCGGAGACGGCATAGTAGATGTCTCAGACATGGTGGCACTCATCGAGCATTTGGGGCAAAATTTGGACGATCCTACGCTCATTGCTCACTGGGCTCTGGACGAATTAGAAGGAAATGTCGCCTTGGACAGCGTCGCTGACAATAACGGCCAAAGCGACGGGCTTGTTGTTGGCGATCCGTTTTGGCTGCCGACAGGCGGAAGAGTTGGTGGTGCGATTGCATTGGACGGAGCAGATGATTACATCATAATTGGTCCTGTACTGAATCCATCGGACGGACCTTTCAGCGTCATAGTGTGGATCAAAGGCGGAGCCCCCGGACAAGCAATCATCTCCGAGCCGGGCGGCTCGAATTGGCTTTCCACAGACCCAGTGGATGGACACTTAATGACCGAGCTTGCCGGCGGTGGGCGTTCTTCCGGTCCACTGCTGTCTGATACCATAGTAACCGATGTAAGCTGGCATCGGATAGGCCTGGTTTGGGATGGCTGGCACAGAATACTCTATGTGGATGGTGTCATGGTCGCCCAGGACACGCAGGATAGCCTCAATAGTCTGGGTACTGGCATGTACATCGGTACTGGCAACGCAATGGCTCCCGAAAGCTTCTGGTCCGGCTTAATCGACGATGTCCGCATCTATAACCGAGCTATAAAGCCTTAAATACTTATGTACAGTATCCCCTTTTCCATTCTGTTAGACGAGCTGTCGTGGCCAGAAAACAAAAGGAGCAAGAAAATGAAAACAAGAAATGGTAAAAAGAAAATAAGGATTAGTCTCTTTGTAATTGGATTGTTGAGCGCTGTTGTACTCTCCGGTACCGTGAGTACGAGAGCGGCCACCTGGACCCAAAAGGCCGATATGCCAACAGCAAGATGGACTCATTCATCTGCGGTGGTCGATGGGAAAATTTACATCATCGGGGGGATCGGCGGCCCGACAAAGGTAGAGGAATATGATCCGGAGACAGATATATGGACACGGAAAACTGACCTGCCAACGGCAAGGGTCTGGATAGCCAGCAGTGCGGTTGATGGAAAGATATACGTAATTGGCGGTGCAAGCGGTTGGCCAGGGGGTACTCAGCTTGCCACAGTAGAAGAGTATGATCCGGCGACAGACACATGGGCGCAGAAAGCTGATATGCCAGGGCCAAGAGGGAGTCTGTCCACTAGCGTCGTGGATGGGAAGATCTATGCTGTCGGCGGTGATGGGGGTGGAATCCACGTAGCAACTGTCGAGGAGTATGATCCGGCTACTGACACATGGACAAAGAAGGCCGACATGCCCACCGCAAGAGACATTGTATCCACCTGTGCGGTTGATGGGAAATATGATCCTGTTACAGATACGTGGACCAAAAAAACTGATATGCCGGCACCAAGAAGTGCTTTATCAACCAGTGTTGTTAATGGGAAAATCTATGCATTCGGGGGAACTGCTCGCAGGGGCGGTACACCTCAATCCACATTGTTTCAATATAATCCGGCAACGGATACCTGGACTACAGAAGAAGATATGCCTGTCAGGATGCTTGGAATGTCCAGCAGCGTGGTAGGTGGGAGGGTCTATATCATTGGTGGAACATCAGCATCCTATCCCTACAGCATGCGTCTCTCAACCGTTTGGGAATATGACATTGGGCTCAGACCACCATCACCCGATTTTAACGGCGACGGAGTTGTGGATGATACAGACGCCACGATTATGGTCGAATACTGGCACACGAATAGGCCTTTGTGTGATATCGCCCCGGAGCCGTGGGGAGACGGTATAGTGGACGTTCAGGATATGGCAACTCTCATACGACACTTAGGGCAGTATTCAGACGATCTCACGCTCATTTCCCACTGGGCACTGGACGAATCGGAAGGAAATGTTGCTATGGACAGTGTTACTAACAACAACGGTCAAAGCGATGGGCTTGTCTTTGGCGAACCTTTCTGGTTACCGAACGGTGGTAAAGTAGATGGTGCAGTCGTGTTGGACGGCGTGGATGATTATATCTTCACTGGTACGGTCATGAATCCGGCAGATGGCCCGTTTAGTATTCTAGCATGGATAGACGGCGGTGCTCCGGGACAGGTTGTCATATCGGAGCCGGGCGGCTCGAATTGGCTTTCCACAGATCCAGTGGATGGACACTTAATTACCCAGCTTGCCAGCCGTTTCGGCCGTTCTTCCGGTCCACTGCTATCTGATAAAGTCATAACCGATGTAAACTGGCATCGGATAGGCCTCGTTTGGGACGGCTCGCACAGAATGCTTTATGTGGACGGTGTCATGGTCGCTCAGGACACGCAGGATAGCCTCAATATTCTGGGGACCGGCATGTACATTGGTACCGGAAAGGCCATGGCCCCGGGAACATACTTCTCCGGCCTGATTGACGATGTTCGTATCTATAATAGGGCCGTGAATCCATAGCCAGTATTCTCTAAAGCTAATAAGTCGAAGGGCTGGAAGATTGGGAGTGTCAGCCCTTCCTGGTGTTTGTTGATTCAGAGTCTTGCCGATATTCGGGCTCTGGTTCGGCCTGAACAGTGATGTAAGGTATTATGTTAATCTCTCAGATGATTTATTCTGAATTTGTCTTATTGCCCAGGATACGAATTCGTAGCCAATCACTGGCTGGCATCGTGTCAATCGCCTGACGCAGGACTGGATCAACATTCGTATAGACTCTGTTCGTCAGATCGGGCGATGAATGTTCCAGAAGCTTCTGTATCACAACAGTTGAAATGCCGTTCTGGGCAAGCACCGAGCCAAAAGTCTTACGCAGATCGTGAAACTTGAAGTCTGCCAGCCCGACTTTTTGGCGTACTTTGTCCCATCGGCTCTTATTGAAGCATCGTTTGAATATCTTGTCCTGTTCAGGGTGCAAGTTTGAGACATATTTCTTTAGTTCTGCCATGATTGGAACAGGAAGAGGCCTTGAGCCCATGCTCTTTCTGGTCTTTCTGCTTCTCGTGGTGACAGAACTGCTTTCGAAGTCAAGATCAGAAACCCTCCACGATTCAATATCCCCGCGCCTGAGACCAGTACCTAACGCCAGAAGAATCCTCATTCGAAGTGCCGGATATTGGAGTGACACGGAAAGCAGTTCTTGAATTTGAGTGCTACTCAAAAACTTCACCGGCCGCTCGTCTTCCTTTAGGAGTTTAAGCTTGATATCTCCGTTCAAGTATCTGTTTTCCCTGCACCAGTTTACGAAAGCCTTCAGGTTCCTTATGTCCTTGTTGAGTGTCGATCGCTTTACCTCCTTACCTCTCTCAAGGATAAACTCGTCAATAGCATTTTGCGTGATCTGTCTGGAGTTGCATCGTCCTACCAGTCGTTCAAAGTGACTCAGGGTGAGAGCTGTTTCATAGAGCGTTGCTTGCTGATCGCCTTTGACTTTCTTGTGGCGAGCATACTCTTCGCGCATCTGGGACCAGGTGACATTAATAGTCCCTGTAAAGACGTCAGAGTTCAACTGGGTGTATTTTATCTGGCGATAGTGTTCGGCAAGCGCTTTGGTTGGCAGGGCTTTTGCTTTGCGCCTGCCGCTTTCGTACCAGCCGACATACCAGCCTTTGGTGTTCTTCTGTTTGTAGACCCATACTTTCTTCATAACCTCCAGTCTATCGTAATTCCGGAAGCCCAAATCAAGTGAAAAAGAGGGCCCCCAAAAGCATAAAGTGGTGTGTAAATGGAGACATCCACAATGTATATCTCAAAAGATCGACGATGTAAGTCCTGTTGATATAACAGCCTATGGAAACAGATGCATATTCAACGCCAAGTACATTGAAGACGAGGTCAAAAAAACGGCGTTCTAGAGCCAGAAACGGGGATCGACAGATAAGCAGAATTGGCCGATTTTGGCCATTTTCCGGGTCGGACAGGAAGGCTTGCGGTCCTGCCCACAAGCTCTTCGGAACCGTGAAAAAAGCCCGCCATTTCTGACGGGCTTTCGCAGTGAAGAGCGGCGCCGGCTAGACGGGGATATCGTCCGCCTCTTCGACATTACACGAGACAATCGCCTGCAGAACGACAGCCAGAAGATTGCCCAGGGAAGTCGGTGTTCTTCCATTGACCGGTTTCGGCGTCCTTGTAGCTGCGCTGGAATGTGATGTTCTCAACAATTTTTGGACCCTTATCGGTCTGGATGCTATTTTCCCAGACGGCTGCGGATACTAGATTGGAACGGAATTTGCGACTCGGTTTTTGTTTCGGTTCAGTCATAATTTGGTTCCTTTCAATAAAGCTTGCTTCATTTCCTTTTTTCGCAGCTGACCCATTCGATGAGCACAGTCCAGATCAAGGCCCACCCTACTATGTGACAGAGCAAGGATATGAATTCTCCGGGGGTCATTGCTGCCGCCGGGGGCAGGTACTTGCGGGAGGATACGCAGAACAGTAGTGTTACCAATATCACTATCGCCAAAAATCCGAGTCCCAATGGTCTTGCGTACCACGGCTCAATAGTTGATTTGAGAGCTTGTTCGGCGATCTGAGAGATCCCAACGGCAAAGACAAATCCGGACACGATGATACAGACAACCTTGAGCAGTCCGAGCCTCGATGTGACTAGCAGCCAAGGGGAGGGCTCGATAAGGAGCGCGATCAGCAGTATGGAAATGCCCACGAAAAAGATAACGTTCCTCTTGCGAACGGGGTTCCACTCTTTGTCCTTCATAACGTCTTCCTAAAAAAGGTGCGGCAGGGAGATATTTTCTCCCTGCCGGTTGGAATTAGTCCCAGAAGTCCAGCAAGCTGCTGCGGCGCACCTTGATAAAGAATAGAGGCCTGATAATCTTGTCCACCAGGAAGCGTTTGAGCCGGAAGTAGAAATCGCAGCGCCGGCAGCGGATGTGCTTGTCCACTTTGCTGCTGTAGCTGTGACGGCCACAAATCGCTGCCCGGCAAGTGAAACAGCGGTGGACTTTATCAGCCGGTGAAAACGGCACCGTTGCCGACCGTCTTCTCCACCACGAGCGTTGAGACTGTTCTTTGCAGACGTCGCAGACTGCAAATAGCATCGTCCCCTGCATGATTTGACGCAAGCTGGTCAGGCTGCCGTCACCGCATTCGACGTTCTCCGAGGTCGTCTTCCGGATATCGGCCCCATCTTGCTCATATTCGCTGTCGTTAAAGCTGATGCGGGCAATTTCATCGCCGTGTTTGTCATAATACACGGTGTCGGCCCGATTCTCCGATTCAAGCCTTCTCTCGTGCTCTTTTGCCATCTGTCAGAATCCTCCAATGGCATGCCAAATGAGAGGCCAAAACAGCATTATGAGTTTGGCCAAGAAACGAACGACTAGAATAACGATAACGATGAGCCCGCAGCAGATACACAGCTTGAATAGCGAGGTGATACCGTTCACCGTCCAGCCAACAAGTGTTAATATGCCCGGCCTTCTGCATGGAGTGATTTTCATGGTGGTTCCTTTCCATATTGAAAACAAAGGTCACAGCAGGGTTTCTGGGCCATCATCGACGATGGAATCTTCAGCTTTGTCCTTTACGGCAGGCTCAATCCTCTCGAACTCGATGTCCTTGTCACTACCATCTGAACTGGAGAACCTCATCCCGACGATGTCGCCAAGAACGATTCGTTTTCCGACGGTGTGGATGTCCTGGCCGGCAGCGGCGAGAAAGCGGGCCGTTTTGCTGCCGGGGAAAAGTGCCGCTGGAAGCCTTACAACGTGAATCCGACCGGCCTGGATAGGGTCGAGGTTCTCGATGCCGATATCACAAGACTGTGATTCATCGTCGACATCAATCGATCTGATGATGCCTTTGTACAGTTTCTCGGCCTCAAGAGTTGGCGGTTTGACCGCGACGAGGATTTTCTTCTTTTTCTTGCGTGTTTTCATGGGTCTTTTTCCTTTCATTCCGATTAACAACCTGTCACCGCATGCTCCCGTGGCCTGCGACACGCTCAGGCCATTGCGGCGTTTCTATAGCATCATGTGCGCTGCAGCCGACACATTGCGCCTGTAACAGCAATTTTGACATGGATAAGAATCTACCGTCTTACTTTTCGCTAACCGTTCGCTCTTGCGATGCCTACTTTTGAACTTGTGGTTTGCCCGCTTAACTGCCCTAACCGGAATCCAAGAGTGAGCGTGTTCAGTCAAAATGCTGGTGAAATTTTCTGTTTGTAATTGTGTCCCCTCCCGTTCATACTTATACCCGACGCTTATAGATAGAATTTCCCTTTACGCTTGTCCTTTTTTTGAAACTGTCGAAGCAGGCTCGGCAAGGGCTTCGACGTATCGCCAGCATCTCTCTGTGTTGATGGCGAGACCGTAAGGTATGTTGGTAGTCCTTAGGAAGGTTTCATCTTCTTTGGACGTCTTAAAAAGCCGTCTGAGCCGGGCTATACGTTGATTCATGTAACGACCAGACTCCAGTAGCACGATGTCTCCTGCTGAGAAGAAGGCATCTGCCAACAGTTTTTGTTCATAACCGCCGATATGCACTTCGCTGAACCGATATCTGACCGGGGCTTCTCCCTCCTGGTACTTGATCCAAATCTCACCTCTCGGCTCATCGATTTGTACATCCACATCCTTGGGGTCAAGATTTGCACGTTCCGCTCTGCTCATTACCTGCTCTTTCATTTCTCCGTTGAAAATAGTAGTGACGATGTAGCGATTTTTGCGTCTCTTGTGAGCTTGCTTGTCTTTCATTGTGGTTGTCTCCTTATTCGAATGTTTCGTCGTTTGAAGATCCTTAGTACAACGTTGCTTCGATCCTCCTACTTCGGGCAAACTGCCAACTCATTGGCGCCGGCGGCCGGCGGTGTCTTCTGATGCACGGGACCGGCCTCAACGACATATTGCTTGGGGCTGCTCACGTCGGGCCGTAGTTTGCCTTCGTAGAACAGCGCATACTTAAAGCAACGTTCGGCTTCTTCGAAGTCTCTTGCTGCTTCAGCTTTGCACGCTTGGCTTAAGTAGCTTTCGAGTTTATTGGCCAACTCTTTATTTCGTTCTTCTGTGTCCATTTTGACATCTCTGTTAAAAAGTGGATTTTTCGCTACAGTTGATTCGCGACGAAAGCCGCGAATACCAGTTGGCGAGCCGTTGCTTAGACCGACGGCCGACAGGGTTCGGCGAAAACACCGAGGTCTTCCTCTTCCGGCCTCTAAAGCGGAAATTATCCGCGAGTTTTCTGACGGACCGCAGTAAACCGTTCCAGTTTCGCCACTTCCCTTGCCTTTTCGCTGGCATCTATGGCGAACTTGCGACAAAGGATTTTCGCGTCGTTGAATCGTCCCAATGAGCATGCTATACTCCTGACACAATATCGTTTTTGTTTCATTGTACTACATAAGTCAAGTGTTTACAGTCACTTATGATGGTGGGCCTGGTCCACGCGGACGGTTTTCTGGCTGCAAAAGTGGCAGTAACCGTAATTTAGAAAAAGTTAGAATGAAATTTGGAGAGACAACGTATGCCGTCAAGAATTTGTATTAATGCGGCCTTTGTAATGGTTCATCAAGGGTACCTCGTTGACGCTGGTATCGTCAGAACATGGCGCGACAGGCGGAGTTTATGTCGACTCCACAAGAAAGTGTTGGATCGCTCCGCAAGACAACAAGTACCTGAGCAACTCGGTTTGCTCTTCACCCTTTTCTATCGGTTTGGCCACGAATGTTTAGCACCCGAGGGAAGCGGTTTCATAATATATGGTGACACAGGTCCTCAAGAACGCAACAGTTCTGATTATCCTGGTCTCGTTGATTATGTCAAGCACTTTAGCAACCGCAAGTTTCCCAGGACACACTCGGATGGTATTGGCAAGAATGATGAAAGTTTTTCTACAACGCGGTCCAATACTATTGGTCAAGACTTGGCCTTTAACGGTGAAGACCTGAATCGAATATTCAAACGAAAAGGACCGCGAGATCAGAAGAGAGGAATTGTTGTGACGGGCAAGTTGAAACCGAAAGACGTCTTTTTGCTCCGGGTGCCCCCCCAAAATAAGATTCGTGTTTATCATGCACTTCGGCACTTGAATACTAGGGAGTTATCCAAATTTCAGGTTCCTGAAGCGCAAGTAGAAGACTATGTTCGAGCTTTACAGGTAGCTATCGCCAGAAAGAAGCCGCTACCTGAAGACTTTGCTCGAGCTGGGGATGAGGTGGAATTGCCAGAGGACGCTGATGCGTTGTATCAGAAGATAGCAGAACTAATAGACTCGATGCTGGAACTATACATTCTCATAAGGCCTAGCGACTGGGACGCCAGGGCAAAAGGTTGGCGCGATTCGATTGTGCCCAAGGTTGTGACAAACTTGCTGGCTTCTAATGTCAATTCCGGCGCTGAAACCGCATATGACCTGGTGTCATCTTCGCTCTCTCAGATATCAATATAATACTCAGAAGCGCGCCTACTCTTGGCGGCACACCTCACCCTTCATGGGCAGCATGAGGAAGCTCTGAATGAATTACGCATATTCAGTGATAAGAACTTCAAAGATGCACTCCCACATATACTTGCTGGCTATATTCACTCTGAGTTGAGACAGTACAATATGGCAATCCAATCCTATGATGAGGCACATCGCCGTGGTGATCATGCTGTGGCAGCCGTTGGCACGTCGCTTACATATCTATATGCCGGTAATATGCCGGAGGCCACACAATGGATAAATATAGGTCTCAAATATGATGCCAAATCAAGGAGCGGACGCATAGTAAAGGCTATATTACTAAGGATGAACAGTAAATACGAAGAGGCCCTGCAGCTATCTGAACAACTGCTGCAGGAGGATCAAAGTGATAGTTATGCTTTGGTGCAGCGAGCTTGGTGTCTATATACCTTAAGACGATATCGTAACGCGTTTAAGGAGGCGAGACGACTACTTGCACTGAAGAAGGGGCTTCATGTATCTGCCTACTCGATAATCGCCTCCTCCCTTTGTGAGATGAATAAACTCCTGTTTGCAGAGCGGTTTATTAAGCGAGTCTTGACTGTTGCCAGCGATGGTCCGGACAAGACAAATATGTACCGAACTCTTTGGTCTATAGCTCTGAAGCAAGGCAAGCACAGAGAAGCCGTGCGCTGCGCCGTAAGAATGTGTCGTCTTTCTCCTGAGAAACCGCTTCCAAAACTCTGGCTGATTCAGGGCCTAAGGAATACAGGTCATCCAAGTCTATCTCGAAGATTCGCGACGTTTTCTGTTGATAGAAGTCAACTATCTGAGTACGAAACAGCCGAAATTGCCCGTGCTTATATTTTCCTGGAGGATTTCTATAAGGCCGCTGATTTCGCAAGTTCTATTTCCAACGAAAATATTCTAAGAATAGTGATAAGGGAAATTAGGGAGTACTATCTTGCACAACTATATATAGGGCTATCCTACCTTCTCAATATGAGACTCATGGGTGTTGAGCGTGGAGATTGGCGCGGTCCCTTCGATACGTTCATGAGGCTGTTTCGCACTATGCCCCAGAAGGATATTACCAAGTTTATGTTATATGAGCCATTCGTTCTCCTGACGCTGCTTGTCCGCAATGAAGATTTTGCCCGCGAGTGGTGTAGACGATGGGAGAAGGTTCCCCTTGAGCACATTCCCACACAAACACGAGGACTTGGATGCTGGCGTATTTATGCAAGACTCAAATGCTTTGAAACCAATGAGGATGTTAAAAGTCAAATTTGTAAAGTATGTAAAAGGGCTTTCGACGAACTTACCGACGTATCATTGTCTGATAGTATGAGTCTTACGGTTACGAGCCTCACTGCAATAGTAATTATTGAGATAGGCGAGAGTCGTAGCAATGCTCCTGTACTGGAGAGACTGTTTGGTTTCATAGAGGACTTGAAATCAGAACAAATCACATTGGGGAGCATGTGTGCTCTTTCCTTGCTAAGCATAATGCTTGCTCGAAAAGCCCAGATTTCTTACGTGGTCAGGCTTGCTTCATTGGTCCGACCTTTTATGCGATTTGTCCAAGACAAGCGAATCGCATGTGATCTTGCATATATCTTGTCCATTGGATGCCGGGTTGCAGTCATTCTTCAAGATGCTAATATTGGTTTGGAAAGTCTCCTTACCGAGGTCTCTTCCTTTCTGTCAGAGTTGGAGGGCGATGATTTGACGCAACGTGTGTGGCCCGTGAAGTGGAATTTTGGTCTTGCATGCATACACGATATGTTCAAGCGCAATGTTGACGATGACAAATTGTCTGATAGAATTCGGATGCTTATGGACGAGTTCAACTGTGCTAAGATACCTAAGATCATAATTCGTCGATATGCCTGTGCATTCCTTGGAAGTGTTACCTGCTATGCATTTAATTATTATCGTGACCAACTCGGGAATTCTTTATTCAACAAGTGGAAAGAGACCTTTTTGTGGGATAGAGCATTGTCGTCTCAAACGCGATTGATGAGAATAAGAATAGAGGGCACTATTTCAAATAGACCGATAGATGAAGTAGGACTTATACCAATTATGGAAGACTCAGATCCCGACCTTATGCAAGGTTGGGAAGAGAGGTTACTTACATGGATACAGCTCGAAAGCTTTGACGCTGACAGTCGGAATGATCTAACACGAAGAATCATGAAGCTAACTGACTCAGTAGAGTTCTTCAAGACGAGACCGACATTGGATGCCAGCAAATAATTACGCAAGATCGTCGGCCACCTTATCCTGATCGTATTAGTAGACACAAACGGAGAAAACATAGAATTTTGGCTTAAGACATGACCTGACTTCTTGCCGTGAATGGCATCAACATAAGGTATAGCGTTGTATCAGGAGTGTTTCGGAGATTAAGCTCTTCAGTAGAGGACGGCTGCACCGCCGAGCATTCCTGATAGAACTGCTTGAGCTAAGCCCGAGAAACAAACTGCAATAGAACTGGATTGGGCGCGGGCAATTCCGATGGTGGCCAAGGCAATGGTGTTGGCGGATGGTACGCTCTTCGTTGGCGGGCCATCCATTGAGAGCGAGCAAATCCCCAAACGACCCGCCGATGCTGATCCGTTCGCCAAGGCGCTGGAAGCCAGACGCGGGGGAAGTCTGCTCGTTGTGTCTGCAGATACGGGAAAGACTATGGCCGACCATGATCTTAAGAGTCCTCCGGTGTTCGACAGCAGCATGGTCGCAGCCTACGGAAGGCTCTACATTTCGACAGAGGATGGAAGTATAGTGTGCATGGCTGGGCAGTAGAAGCGGTTTTCAGCCCTCCGTACAAGAATCCACGATTTTCCCCTGTCTCTCAAAAGCGACTCTCAAATTACAGAGAGCCGCTTTCGGCTCGGAGGTGTAAAATGGATGAAACCTTAAATCTGGAGGAATATTGGTGCAAGACATGCCGCAGGTTGTTCTATATCAATGCTGTCGAACGCACTTCGCTGGATATAGACTTTGATGCCCCTACGGATGTGACGACGCCAGCGAACGTGCAAGAGACATCGTGGAACAAATCAAAGAAGAGGCCGATGGGCGCGTTAACGACTTTCAGACAATTAAAGACTACCATGTAACGCTTAGTTTCTTACCGGGTGAGTTCGAGCTGTCGATGGGTCGAAGCCCACACGGCCAGGATGAATTCGATGCATGGGCCACTTTGGTGGAAAAAGGCCTTCTAAACGGACACGTTGATTGGGACATACTGTATCAATGCGCCTGTGAGGCAATGCTTGATGCAGGTGATGAGGAATGAACCTCGCAATCCAAGAGCATGTCCGCGTTGTCCTCCAAGATGACAACGAGTTAATGTCAGCCGCCCTGGATAAATACAGCGACCTGGACGAAGGGAACAAGCGGTTGAACCGCGAACTGATCAAAAAGCACGAACATATTCTGGCTAAGTTCGACAAAAACGAACAGTTGAGCCAGGAGGATTTTCAACTTATCCGTGATGCCAACCAGATTCATTTGAACGATGCCGAGGAACTGTACGGTCATCACAACCAAGCACTAGAGCTCGATACCTGGCTCGACAACATGATTGAGTTGAGCAAGGGCGAGGCTATGAGGATTCTGGAAGAGTATTTGGACAAGGATCCGAGAACGCCCGCCAAAGTCTACAGGGCATTGCACACGATGTGGGAGGAAGCAACGCCGAATGATACATCTCCTGCGTTTGACAGAGAAGGCAGGTGCTTGAAGTGCAGCAGCAAGGTCTCGTTTGCAGATGTGACCGACAGGCTCGTGTTTGTTGGTGATGAGATCGTCAAACGATACGACGGTGACATCACGAACAGGAATTGCGTGAGGTGCGCGCATCCGAAGCAATATCCGGATTACGAAGATTATGATGTGGGTGATGACGGATGAAACTGACCGAGTTCATCAGGCAAAACAATATCAAGAGCACGGACGGCGAGGCATTTGATGAGAGCCCGGAGTTTTTCAAGGTCAGGGAATTTGAGCGAACATGCCATAAGATATATGGCATGCCGTTTCTCGATCCGCAGACGCACCGAGTAAAGGAATTCGACGTCACGTTGACCGGATATGTCCAAGAGCAATGGGACAGATTTGAAAAGAAGACAAAGCAGCGGTTCTTCGTCAACCGGTCATTCAGGGCTCAAGATGCTAAAACAATAGACGATTCGGTGGTCGCAGGAAGAAACATCGATGAAGCGATCGAAGTACTCGAAGATCAGAGGGAACGCTTTGAGTTTTTCAAACGGTACGATTTGATCGACACGGGGAGGTACTGGCTGAACAGGGATTTGAAGCGGTGTTTGGTTGATGAGGGGAAGGTGATTGTGATAGACTGAGTTTGATTGATACGAAGCGATTAAGATCTGCTCTGGACGCTCGGAATTCGGCCACGAGTGTTTTGGCTGCCTGAATTGACAAAGCTGAATGGACAAAGCAGATGTGCAATCGTTAAGTTAAGGTATAAGCCAGTAAATGGACCAGTCCCAAACAAGATATTGTGATCGGTGCCAAACGCACGACAGATAGGATAAATCAAAACAAAATCCAATGAAGGAAAACCGAATATGGATCGTAGAGATTTCATGAAAACCTCAGCGGTCGCCGGGGCCTATGCGGTCCTGGGAGGGCCGTGGACAGGTGCTCAGGAAAATCAAGAGCCATGGTTTGATCGCCCGATGCGTTGGGCTCAGTTAGTTCTGGTGGAAAACGACCCCGGCCGGTTCGATCCGGATTTCTGGCTGGACTATTTCAAGCGGGTACATGCGGATGCGGCCTGTCTGAGTGCGGGAGGCGTAGTTGCTTACTATCCCACCAAGGTCCCCATGCATCACAGAAGTGCATGGCTTGGCGATTCTGATCCCTTCGGGTACTTAGTGCGGGGATGCCGAAGAATGGGAATGGTGGTCATCGCCCGCACAGATCCACATGCAACATGGGATGACGTTTATAAAGCCCATCCGGACTGGATTGCAGTAGATTTAAAAGGCCAGAAGCGGCGGCATTGGTCGAATCCTGAATTATGGGTTACTTGTGCAATGGGACCATACAATTTCGAATTCATGACTCAGGTTCACAGGGAGATCATGGCCCTATATCAGTTGGATGGGATATTCTCCAACCGCTGGGCCGGCCATGGAATATGTTATTGCGAGCATTGCGTCCGGCTTTTTAAGTCGTTTTGCGGGATGGACATTCCCCGTAACACCGACCGCGATAATCCTGCTTATCGCAAATACTCCCAGTGGCGAGTCGAACGGTTACGAGAGTTGTGGTTTCTATGGGACCGAACAATCCGCCAGGTCAAGTCCACGTCGCGGTATATTCCCAATGGTTTTCCGGATAACATTGTAACCGGTGCATTATCTGATATCTTTTTTACCGACCATCAAGCAAGAAGCGGGATGATTCCCCCATGGTCGAACGGCAAGCGGGCGAAAGAGCTTCGGGCGACAATGGGAATGAAACCCCTCGGTGGCATATTCAGCATCGGACTGGAAGAACGCTACCGTTGGAAAGACTCTGTCCAGAGCGAGCCGGAAATCAGAATCTGGGTGGCCGATGGCATTGCCAATAATATGCGACCCTGGTTTGTCAAGTTCTCCGGTACAATATATGACAAGCGTTGGCTCAAGGTTGTTGAGAGAATCTACAAGTGGCATCACCGCGTCGAGCCCTATTTGAGAAATGTTGCACCACTTGCCCGTGTTGCAATGGTCTATTCAGAACAAACTAAACGTCTTTATGGGGGCGAAAAGTGGCAACAGCAAAGCGGCAGTCATGAACTCGGAATGTACCACGCGCTTATCGAAGCACGTATACCGTTTGAGATGGTCAACGACCGATTACTTGGCGCCGAACATCTGAAACCATTTAAGTTGTTGGTTCTTCCAAATATTGCCGCTCTTTCAAAGGAACAGTGTGAACAGCTCGGAGAGTATGTGAAAAGCGGCGGAAGCATTGTCGCTACATTTGAAACGTCACTGTACGACCAGGAGGGCAAGAGAAGGCAAGACTTCGGCCTCGCCGACTTGTACGGAGTGTCATATGACGATCGCGTTGAGGGGCCGATGAAAAACTCGTATCTAAGGTTGAAGAGTGATTCGAAAACAGGACGGTATCATCCTATCTTGGAGGGACTTGAAGATGCATACCGCATTGTCAATGGAATATGGCGTCTGGGGGTAAAACCTCAGGTAGACTTTCCATCTCCTGTGACACTCATCCCGTCCTATCCAGACCTGCCCATGGAGCATGTTTATCCCAGGAAACCAGAGGCTGATATCCGAGAAGTATATTTGCGAGAGATAGGCAAGAGCCGGATTGCATATATTCCCTGGGACATAGACCGGACGTTTTGGGAAATAATGAATGTAGATCATGGCAGACTATTGAAAAACATAGTCAATTGGACGACGAACGAAAATCCACCTGTTCAAGTCACAGGTCCCGGTATCCTTGATGTAACAATGTGGCGACAGAAGCAGTCGATGACCGTTCACCTTGTGAATCTCACTAATCCAATGATGATGAAAGGGCCGTTCCGAGAATTCATTCCTATTGGCGAGAAGAAGCTCAAGATAAAAGCTCCCATACACACACAAGTTGAGAAAGTCCGTCTGCTTGTGAGTAACAAGACCCCTGATTACAAGATCAGGGATGACATTATCTCCCTTACCGTACCATCAATTATGGATCACGAAGTCGTGGCGCTGGATCTTGTTGCATGATTGCCTGTTGTCTGGACGTATTCTAGAAGATCACAGAGTGGCTATCGAATTACAGAGGACGGTCCAGTGCGTGGGCGGCGAGGCCTTTGACCATGGTTTGGAGTCTCTCAAGGTAAAGGAATCTTTTGTGAAATCGGTCTGACCACGCCCGTAGGGTTCTGAGTTGCCTAATATTTTTTCATATTTTTCCTGCGTGTTCAGGGTCAAGAATGCGGTTTTGGTTACTTTTTTCATATTTCGGACAAATTTATCCTTGCCAATATCTACCATAGTAGAGTATTGTGTACCATGATAGAGTAAGGAGTAAGATCATGGCAAAGACAAATCTCGAACTTTTTGATGGAGAATGGGCAATATTGCGGGTGGTTTGGAGACTTGAGCCGTGCGCCGCCCCAACAGTTCAGGAAGAACTCGAACAGGAAAAAGGATGGGCCTACACGACCGTCAAAACACTGATGGACCGTATGGTGAAGAAGGGGCTGTTAAAGACACAGAAGATTCGTAACCTCTACCTTTACAGTGCAGCCGTTACTCAATCTCAGGCACGAAGGAGCGAGATCATGCGAACCGTCAGAAGAGCCTTTGACGGGACGCTGACGCCTATGATGCAGTTTCTGATTGAGAATGATGAGTTAAGCGAACAGGAATATCAGCAATTAGAAAAACTAATCAAAAACAGAAAGCGGAGTAAGTCCGCCACGCCCAAGAAGAAGTAGTCATTTTACTCATAACGCTCTTCTATTTGACGGAGGTTAGATTATGGATGCGGTCATTGAACAAATCAACTCAACAGGAAAGGCGTTTATTGATTTTGCGTTACCCATGCTGATTCAGTCCAGTGTGCTCATTGTTGTTTTGTTAGGACTTGATATTATCCTTCGAAAGAAAATAAGGGCCGTATTTCGTTACTGGATCTGGATGATAGTGTTGCTCAAGCTGGTCCTTCCGCCGACACTGTCTTCGCCGACAAGCGTTGCGTATTGGGTCGGAAATAGTATGCGTACCTCTGTAACAGAAAGGCCGTTTGCAGAGCCACGGTCCAGACCGATGTCTTTAATTCTCGATCAATCCGTTAAAACACCCGGGTTCGCTGAATCCGGCATCGCCAGCTCAGAGGTAAAAGAGGCGTTGATAGAAAACGATATAACCCCATATGCCTCGATCGACGTAGAGGCGTCTTCGCCAGGATTGATGTCCTCCTTAACCTGGCAAGGCTATGCCTTTCTGAGCTGGCTGGTTGCCGTTGTTATAATGACGGTGCTGCTGATTCAGCGGATGTTTTTTGTCAGGCGTTTAATTGTTGAATCCGCTGAGCCGGACGAGGCCATGCTCATCGTTCTGAATGGCGCCTGTGAACAAATGGGCATCACCAAAGGAATCGCTCTGAGGATCCCGTCGGCTACTGCGAGTCCATCGGTCTGCGGTCTGCTTCAATCGACTATTCTGGTTCCTCAGAAATTAATCCGTAAGCTCGATTCGCGAGATCTGAAATCCATCCTGCTGCATGAGTTGGCCCATATAAAGCGACGCGATCTCTGGGTCAGTTCGTTCCAGACAATCGTCCAAATCGTCTATATCTACAATCCTTTGCTATGGGTGGCCAACGCTATCATCAGAAAAGTCAGGGAGCAGGCCGTTGACGAAATGGTCTTAGTTGCTATGGGGGAGCAGGCCGAGGAATATCCCAAAACGCTACTGAATATCTCCCGGCTGGCCTTTGGCCGGTCTGCCCTGAGCCTGCGATTGATAGGCGTAGCAGAATCGAAAAAGGCCCTGATAAGTCGTGTTACGCACATTACGGGTCGGCCATTTCCGACAGACACCAAACTGGGCTTTGTTGGTTTTTTGATAGTTGCCGTCTTGTGTGTAGTGCTCTTGCCAATGGCCAAAGCAGAGAAACCAGACGAAGGTAACGTATCCTTAGCACGTGGGGATGACGAGAAACCTACCAAGTCGTTTTGGAGGGCAGTAAACGATGGTGACATCGAACAGGTCAAATTGCACCTTAAAACCAGCACCAGCATTAATGCTAGAGACCATAGAGGTCGGACGGCCTTACATAATGCTGTCAGCAGGGGCTATACAGAGCTTGCCAAACTACTCATTTCAAAAGGAGCCGATGTCAATGCAAGAAACGAGAACGACTGGACACCTTTACATTATGCAGCCAAAAATGGGCGTATAGATGAAGCAAAGCTGCTCATTGATAAAGGGGCCTCACCCAACACAAAGGACAGGTGGTTAGGATGGACACCGATACACAGAGCGGCTAGAGGTGGCCATAAGGAGATAGTCGAATTGCTGCTGGTGAATGGCGTTGATGTGAATTCAGGAAACATCTATGACCAGACCCCTGCAGAAGTGGCCATGGAAGCCAATCATAACGAGATCGTTAAACTACTCATGTCCAAAGGTGCCGATGTTTCTCCTCTGCTTGTCGCCGTTCATATGAAGGATTTGGCCAAAGCAAGGAATCTAATTGAAGCTGGGGCCGACGTCAACAAACGAACACTCTACGGAACCTCCCCGCTCCACAGGGCGGCTGCTGCCGGTTTCAAAGATATTGCGGTACTCCTTATTGAAAAGGGTGCCGATGTCAATGCGAAGGATAATCGTGGCCGGACTCCGTTGCATGATGCCGCGGAGAAAGGGCACAAGGAAATAGTGGAATTGCTTGTTGCCAAGGGCGCTGATGTTCACGCCGGAGCCTCATGTGGTATCTCAGCGGCTGAAGTCGCAATGAGTGGTAATCATGACGAAATCGTCAAGCTACTCATCTCCAGAGGTGCTGATATTTCTCCCCTACATCTGGCTCTTTACATGAATGACAGGACCGAAGTCAGAAGACTGATTGGAAATGGCGCCGATGTCAACAGACGTACACAGTATGGCACCACTCCGCTGCACATGGCTGTTCGAGCGTGTTCTAAAGATGTCGTGGAGCTTCTTATTGAAAAGGGTGCGGACGTCAATGCCAAGGACAATTATAACTGGACACCTCTTCACATCGCTGTCTATGAAAATGAGGACGTGGTTGAGTTGCTGATTGGAAAAGGTGCGGATGTGAATGCGAGAGAAGGAGATGGTCGAACTCCTTTATCTTGCGCTGAGGAACAAGGCCACAAGGAGATCACCAAATTGCTCATAGCAAACGGCGCTGATGTGGATTCCAATACCGGCAATTGGACAGCTCTTCACACTGCAGCAGAGGAGGGTAACAAAGATGCAACGGCACTACACATCGCCAAAGGAGTAAATGTCAATGCGCAAGATTGGTCGGGTCGAACGGCGTTGCACATCGCAGCCTCCAAGGGCCATAAAGAGATCGTCGAGTTGCTTGTTGCCAACGGTGCTAATGTTAGTTCAGGGACTCAGTTCAATCGTTCAGCGGCCGAACTTGCCATGCGTGAAAATCATAATGAGATCGTTGAACTACTTATTTCTAAAGGTGCTGATATTTCTCCCCTGCATTTCGCTCTTCATTTAAGAGATCGATCCAAGGCCAGAAGACTGATTGAAGGCGGTGCCGATGTCAATAGGCGTACACCGTATGGCACTGCTCCTTTACATATGGCTGTTCGTGTGGATTTTAGAGATATCGCAGCGCTTCTTATTGAAAAGGGTGCAGACGTTAATGTGCAGGATAATTGGCGCTGGACACCGCTTCACAGCGCAGTATATGGCCACAAGGACATGGTTGAACTGCTGATTGCAAAAGGTGCCAATGTCAATGCAAGAGACGGGGGAGACCGGACTCCTTTGTTGTATGCACAAGATCAAGGTCACACCGAAATCGTTGAACTGCTCAAGAAGCACGGAGCGAAGGAATAGCCAGTTCCAGGGTGTCGATCGGCGATTAGCGCAGAAATCCACTCCCGGGACAAATAGGGGGCTGTAAACCACGATCTATTTTCTGACCCTTTTCGAGTCTGTGTTAACAATACAGGCGATTTTTTACCTTTTCTGCCATTCGTAGCCGATGTTCTCCAAAAACAAGGATGTGCTTGGAGGATATCACGATGCTTGGACCAGGACGCGATGAAC